>NZ_PZKN01000041.1 GCF_003046795.1 Desulfonatronum sp. SC1
CACGCCGCCAGCGTTCATTCTGAGCCAGGATCAAACTCTCCACTTAAAAATACCAAAACTCAAAATGAAAACATGGCTTAAACCATATTTTCTCTCCCCCCTCGCTATTTCATTGTCAAAGAACTCATACCCGACAACCACAAATCCGACCCGCACTCTCACCGGCCGGATGTGCTCGCCGCGAAACGACAGTATCTAAAAGAACTCGGCACAATTGTCAACAAATACTTTTTTAATTTTTCAAAAACATTTTTTCGCCAATGAATTCAAACGACAAAATGGCTCTTCAAAAAGAGAAAGTCGGCTCCATGGAGCCGACTTTCCGCATTATCCCCGGCAACCTCAAGGCAACGGGGCCATTATCCTTGGAAACCTACTGTCGAAGCTCAAAGGCAGAAAATGACTTTTCATATTCGATCCACTTGCATTCCAGGTTCTCCACCTTGCTGAATGGCGGGCCCTGAAGAAGATGGACACGGAATTCCTCCAGGTTCTCTTCGGTTCCCTGGGCCAGGACTTCAAGGCGATCATCATGGAGGCTGCGGACCCAGCCGGTGATGGCAAGATTATTAGCTTCGTTCACAATCCATTCTTTGAATTCACCGCCTGGAATCGCACTTGCGGACTTGCCAGCAAAAACACAATTGAGACTTCGAGTCATTGTCGTCCTCCTGAAAGCTAAACGGTTTACCATACCAGTCAGCACTGCTGGCCGAGTGAACTTTTTTCTGTTTCGAATCCCCTGCCTTTCAGCACATGTCATGCCCTTAGCCAACGTCCAAAGCAATGTAAATCCTTCTGAACGCACCTAGCCCTGAATATGCCTCGCCACTTGCCCATACATCGACAATCACCAGGCATTCATCGGGCCCATTGCTTCCCAACAAAACCAAAGTTTACAGCAACATCTTGAGAAAGTTTAGAACATAAAAAAATGCCTCGCGAGATCAACCGAAACCGGACTGCTGGTCACGCAATTGGAAAAAGGCTACCTTTTCAAATCGCGCGCCCCCGGCTTTAGCTGTCTGGGCACGGCAAAACAGACATAAAGGAGAATGAACAGATGAAAGCTTTAGCCGTCAATGGAAGCCCCAGAAAAGATGGAAACACGGAAATCCTTTTGCGTAATGTTCTGGCCCCACTTGAGCAAACCGGTTGGGAGACGCGACTGCTCCAGGTCGGAGGAGGAAAGGTCGGCGGTTGTATCGCCTGCTACAAGTGTTTCGAAAATAAGGACCTGCGTTGCGCGGTGACCAAGGACGACTGTAACGATGTCCTGGCAGAGGCCTGGACCGCGGATGCGTTAATTTTCGGATCACCGACCTACTTCACCGATGTCAGCGCCGAAATGAAGGCTCTTCTGGATCGCCTCGGCCTGGTCAGCTTAGCCAACGGAGGCGCGTTGCGGGGCAAGGTCGGGGCCGCCGTGGTTGCGGTGCGCCGTGGGGGAGGAACGCACGTCTTCGACACCATCAACCATATGTTCTTGATGTCGTCCATGATCGTTCCAGGCTCATCCTACTGGAATCTTGGTTTCGGCTTGAACAAAGGAGACGTTCTCCAGGACGCGGAAGGTCTGCGAAACATGCGACACCTCGGCCAGACCATCGACTGGCTGGGTAAGGCCATCAAGCCACACCAGGCTGACTTCCCGTTGACTGTTGCCTTAGGCGAAGAGACGTCGGAATAACGGTTTATTCCCGGCCTAAAAAGCTGTACTTAACCAAGCTTGGCAGCAAGCGTAAAAACAATCCTTCTGGAGGATATTCATGGACTTGCGGGAAATTGGAAAGCTTCTCAAGGAGGAACGTTTGCGGCAGGGCGTGGAACTCCCGGCCGCGGCCAAAGTCACCAGAATCAGCGCCTCCGCTTTGGAGGCCATTGAGGAAGGTGATGAAACCCCTTTGCCGAATCCGGTCTACATCAAAGGGTTTATTCGAAATTACGCTCGATTTCTGAGGCTTGATCCATCAGTGATCGACAACGCCCTTGGCGAGATGCGGTTCATGAGCGGCAATGCCATGTGGTCCCCCTCACAGAGCTTGCCCGTCGCCCGGAGGTCGCCTTCGGGATGGAAATTCGGGGTCGCCGCCCTCGCGCTGGTCGTACTTGCGGGAGGAGGAGCAGCGCTGTTCCAGCTCCGATCGGACAACGAAACCATGCAGCTCTCCGACTCCCCCCCCATCCCACAGGAATCTCCGTCCTTCCAGCCTCCCGAGGGCCCTGCCTCGCAATCAACCTGGACACCCACCATCTCTGAGCCGTGGCAAAAGCAGGCCGAGAGAGTGGCGGCACTACAAGACGACCTGGCCGGTGCTCCGGAGCAGGCCGCGTCTCAAGAGCCGGATCAAAACTCTGAAGAAACTCCAACGGTACGTCCGGACATAAGCCTGCAAATAGTCGAACTGGACAATATGCGACTGACTCTCAGACCGGAGAACCTCCGTGCGGACTTCGAGATTCACAACTTTACCAATGATCTCATTTCCGGACAGATTTCCATCTCTTTCATCAGCAAGAACGACCACATCTTTCGGGCCTTGGGGCATGAGGAAATCCCTCGGTTCACCATCCGCAATTTCCGCCCCGTTTCCACGCGTCTGCACTTACCCCCGGAATTAAATCTGGACGATGTGTCCCGGGTTCAATTCGTGGTCACGGAGTCCGATGGCACGGACGTTCTGGTCAAAACGTATCCAATAGACCGGAATTAACCCCTCAACAGGTATCGTTTAAAAAGAACCGCCCTGACTGAGTTTTCAGCCAGGGCGGCCCTATTCGATCCCAGAAACGGTTTCCACCGTCCACTACAGGATGAAGTGTTAGAGGACGTCCTCTATTAGTAGGCTTCCTCGTACTCCAAATCCGCATCCGTAATCTTGTGGCCAAAAGTGATGTGCAACCACGTCTGGTAGGCGATAACCAAAGGCACAAAAACCAGAGTCACTCCCAGCATGATCTTTAGGGTCAACTCGCTGGAAGCGGAATTGGCAATGGTCATGCTGTAGGCAGGATCCAGGGTGGAGGGCAGCAATACGGGGAACAGGCCAATCACGCCGAACAGGGTCACGCTGATGATGCTCACAGCCGATGCGCCCCAGGCCATGAGCATGGACCGCTTGCCCAGAAAGACACGGGTCTGGATCAGTCCGACCACGGCCAGAAGCAGCACGGAGAACAAAAGAGGATTGTTCAGGTAGTTATCGAAAAGTCTGGTGGCGAAGGCGGTCACCACCAGAAACAGCACCACCACGACCATCAGCGCTAGCCACAGCTTCTCGGCCATAGCCGTGGCCCGGTCCGCGATGGGCCCTTCGGACTTGACGCCCAGCCACAAACTCCCGTGCAGGGAGAACATCAGCACGAATAAGACGCCGCCCAGCAATCCGTAGGGATTGAGCAGATCCAGCAGCCCACCTTCATTGATCCCCTGGGCGTTAAGCGGAATGCCTTGAAAAATGTTCGCGAACGCCACCCCCAGCAGCAAGGCCGGCAAAAAGCTGCCCGAGACGTGGCAGAAATCCCAGACCTTGCGCCAACGTTCGCTGTCCACCTTGCGCCGGAACTCGAAGGACACACCGCGCAGGATCAGGGCGAACAACAAGAGCATCAAGGCCGTGTACAGGCCGCTGAACAGGGCGGCGTAGGTGGCCGGAAAGGCCGCGAAGGTCACCCCGCCGGCGGTGATCAGCCAAACCTGGTTGCCGTCCCAAAACGGCCCGGCGGCATTGTACATGATCCGTCGATCCCGCTCATCCTTGGCCAAAAAAGGCATCAACGTGCCCATCCCCAGATCGTATCCGTCCAGGGCGAAATAGACCGCCCAGAGCACGCCCCACAGTATGAACCATGTGGTTTCCAACATCTTTTTATCTCCTTGATGGTCGATTGGGTTCGAAACTTGCCGACCGGACTAGGCCAACGCTCCCTGGGGCCGAGCTTGCAAATCAGACTCGGATTCTGAATCCGCCTTTGTCTCTTCCTCGGAGGATTTAGGCCCCTTCCGTCCATGATACATCAAGAGGTAGACGTCCACCGCCACCAGTAATCCGTAAATCAGGCCAAAAAGCAGGAGTGAAAATCCGACCTGGCCAACACTGATGCCAGCGGAAACGGCGTCCTCAGTGCGCATGACCCCGTTCACGATCCAGGGCTGACGGCCCACCTCGGCCACGATCCAGCCCAGTTGAATGGCGATGTAAGGCAAAGGGATCACCCAGGGCAGAATACGCAGGAGTGTGGGGGATGACTCAGGGGTCTTGCGCCGGATCCAGACCCACGCTGCCAGTGCCGGAAAGAGAAATCCCAGCCCGACCATGGTCCGGAAAGAGGCGAAGGTCAGCAATACCGGCGGGCGGTCTTCCTCGGGGATGTCTCTCAACCCTTTCACTTCCGCGTCGAATGAATGATAGGCAAGCATGGACAACCCGCCGGGAACGGGCAGAATTTCAACCAGATTGCGCTCGTTGGCCGGATCCGGAATCACGAACAGATACTGGGGAGCATGGGTCATGGTGTCCCAGTGGGATTCCATGGCCGCAAGCTTGGCCGGTTGATACTTGGCCACGGTAGAGCCGTGTTGGTGCCCCTGCACCACCAGGGCTAGGGCGAAGACCAGGGTGAAAGGGGCCGCGATTTGAAAGGAGCGCTTGAAAAAGTCCACGTTGCTTCCCCGAGCCAGATGCCAAGCCGAGATCCCCAGGACGAAAAAGCCGCTGAGCACGTAGGCCGATGAGAGCACATGCACGAACTGCGACCAGGCAAAAGGATTGGTGACCAGAACCGCGAAACTCTCCAACTCGGCACGGTCTCCGCGGAGCACGAATCCCGTGGGATTCTGCATCCAGCCGTTGGCCATCAGGATCCAGAACGCCGACAGGTTGGCCGCCAAGGCCACCAGCCAAATGCTGGCGTTGTGCAGTTTGGGAGACAGCCGGTTCCAGCCGAAGATCCAGACCGCCAGGAACGTGGACTCCAGGAAGAAGGCCAGGGTTGCCTCAATGGCCAGCAGGGAGCCGAAGATGTCTCCCACGTAGGCCGAATACCGAGCCCAGTTGGTCCCGAATTGAAACTCCAAGGCGATGCCCGTGACCACGCCCAGTGCAAAGTTGATCAGAAACAGTTTCCCCCAGAACTTGGCCATCCGCTTGTACACCTCGTCCCCGGTGCGCACCCACTTGAACTCCATGTACGCCACCAGAAGCGATAGCCCCAGAGTCAGCGGCACGAAGATGAAGTGCACGAAGGTCGTGAAGGCGAACTGCAGTCGCGACAACAACAAAACGTCCATTACCGAGCCTCCTTATTGTTGAAAAATCCTGACCACCATACCTTCTCCGCCGTCATGGTCGGCAAGAGTGGTCAGCAACGTCCTTCAGTTCGGACAGCGGAACGCTCAAGGTCTCCCGCAGGCCCGCCCTGGCCTTTTGCCAGACTTGATGCACGCCGCAAAAACCGCTTCGCCCGCAACCGTCCGAGCGAAAAATGCATTCGTTCAAAAAAATTTCTCCTTCCACGGCCTCGACAACGTCCAACAGCGTCACATCCTCCGGGGACTTGAGCAGCCTATAGCCTCCCCGCGCTCCCTGCACGATCTGAATCAATCCTGATCGAGCCAATTCTTGAGCAATCTTGGCCAAAAACGGACCAGGAATGTCCATGGCCTCGGAAATACCACGCCGGGCAACAACGTCCCCCGTGCTCACCGTAGTCAGGTGCAGCATGCAACGCACCGCGTATTCTCCGGCCTTGGTCAACATCATAATCCGTTCCCCTCCTTGCTTAAAAAGGATAAATGCGATTTTTTTTGTCCTATATATGCATACAGTATCTCCGTCAACCCTTGCTCAAGCATATCCAGGCCTCCTCTAGTGTCACATAACCTCTTGATATCACTAAATACACAAAACTCATCGTGAAACACATCAGACAAAGAATCCAATGATGACATGGCGACGAATGAGCCATAATTCGCGGTGCAGAATACTTTGACGGGCCCCAGCTACCGCATCTCTCGCAAAAACTGCCCCGTCGCGGAATGGGGGTCGTCCCGGATTTGTTCGGGCGTGCCGCTGGCCACGATGCGGCCCCCGGCATCCCCGCCTCCGGGGCCCAGGTCGATGACATGGTCCGCGGCCCAGATCACGTCCAGATTGTGCTCGATAACCACCACGGACGCACCTTTATCTACCAAGCGTTGCAGCACGTGGATCAGCTTGCCCGTCTCGTGCATGTGCAGGCCGGTGGTGGGTTCGTCCAGGATGTACAGCGTTCCGGGGAGGCTGCGCTTGCCCAGTTCACGGGAGATCTTGATCCGCTGGGCCTCCCCGCCGGACAGAGTCGTGGCTGGCTGGCCCAGACGCAAATACTCCAGTCCGACTTCCTGGAGCACCTCGAAACGTCGCTCCAGGGATGTATAGTTGGTAAAGAAGCGCCGGGCCTCGGCCACGGTCAGGTCCAGAACCTGGGCGATGTTCAGGCCCTTGTATTCGATGGTCAGGGTCTCGCGGTTGTAGCGCTCTCCGCCGCAGACCTCGCAGGTCACGAACACGTCCGGGAGAAAGTGCATTTCCACCCGGATCTGGCCATCACCTTGGCAGGCTTCGCAACGGCCTCCGGGCACGTTGAAGCTGAACCGCCCCGGAGTATAACCGCGTTTGCGGGCTTCCACCGTGGTGGAAAAAATTTTGCGGATCTCGTCGAAAACCTTGGTGTATGTGGCCGGGTTGGAGCGGGGCGTGCGGCCGATGGGAGTCTGGTCAATGGCGATGATTTTTTCCACCCGCTCCAGGCCCTCTATGCCCCCGATCTTGCCGGGCGTGTCAACCTTGATCCCCCTGGCCAAGGCAATGTGTTTGTACAGGGAGTCCACCACCAGAGAACTTTTGCCCGACCCGGAAACTCCGGTCACGCAGACCAAGGCTGCCAAGGGGATGGTGCAGCCCAGGTCACGCAGATTGTTCGTGCGCACCCCGTGCAGGGTCAGGGCGTGTTTACCCTTTCGGCGTTTCTCAGGTCCGGCGATGACCATATCTCCACGCAAATATTTCCCGGTCAGTGAATCTTCGTGGCGCAGCAGCCCGTCCACCGTGCCGCCGAAGACCAATTCGCCCCCCAGGGATCCGGATCCGGGTCCCAACTCCAGGACGTAGTCCGCAGCCCGGATCGTAGCCTCGTCGTGCTCCACCACCAGCACGGTGTTGCCCCGCTCCTGCAAGTCCCGCAACGACGCCAGCAAACGGGCATTATCCCGAGGATGCAGGCCGATGCTCGGCTCGTCCAGGACATACGTCACGCCCACCAGACCGGAGCCCAGTTGGCCAGCCAGCCGGATGCGCTGCGCCTCTCCCCCGGAGAGCGTGGACATTGTCCGAGCCAGACTCAGGTACTCCAATCCCACCCGGACCAAAAAATCCAGACGGTGAACCAACTCCTTGAGCAACGGGCCGGCGATCAGTTCCTGCTGCCCGACATAACTCCGGTCACGCAGCCACTCCAGGGCTCGAACCACGGGCAGGCCGCAAAACTCGTAAATATTAAGCTCATCGGCCCGGACGGCCAAAGCCTCGGGCTTCAGGCGAGCGCCTTTGCAAGCCGGACATGGCCGGTTCTGGCGAAACCGGGACAATTCATCCCGCCAAACCGGTCCCAGAACTTGGTGCCCTCGATCCAAAAGCGGAACCACTCCTTCCCAGGACACGTTCGAGTCACCGTAAAACAGGGCTTCCCAGGCTTGCGGAGAATATTCGGCCAAGGCGATATCCAAAGTAAACCCATGCACCCGGCCCAGCCGCTGCAATCCTTCCGCGTATCTGGCCAAAGCCGAAGCCTTGCGCCAGGGGATGACCCCTCCCTGGCGCAGGCTCAACCCCTTGTTCGGAGCCAGCAGGTCCGGTTCAAAATACTCCACGCTGCCGATGCCCGAGCAGGTGGGGCAGGCGCCCTGGGGACTGTTGAAGGAAAACAGTTGTGGGGAAAGAGGCGGCAAGCTGATGTCGCATTGGGTGCAGACCGAAGTGGTGCTGAAGACCATTTCCCCTCCATCCACGATCTGAATGGAAATCCTGCCCTTGCCGTGCTTCAAGGCCAATTCCAGGGAGTCCGCGAGACGGTGGCGGATTTCCGGCCCGGCCACCAAGCGGTCCACCACCAGTTCCAGGGTGTGGCGCTGATTTCTGGTAATCCCCGGAAGCGGCTCCAACGGCAAGACCACCCCGTCCACGCGCACCCGCACAAATCCCTGGGCTTTCAACTTCCGCATCAGGTCCTGCTGCGTTCCCTTCTGGTTTTCCACCAGAGGCGCCAAAAGCAGGAACTTTGTTTTTCCCGGCAATCCCAGGACGGCCTGAATGATTTCATCCTGACTGCGCGCCTCGATGGCCCGTCCGCATTTCGGACAGCTCATTCGTCCCAACCGGGCGTAAAAGACCCGTAAATAATCATAGACCTCGGTCACCGTGCCCACGGTGGACCTCGGATTGCGGGTCAAGGTCTGTTGTTCCAGGGATATAGCCGGAGATAGCCCTTCGATCTTGTCCACCTGGGGTTTGTCCAGCTGCGGGAGGAACTGCCGGGCGTAGGCTGAAAGCGACTCCACGTAGCGTCGCTGTCCTTCGGCATAGACGATGTCAAAGGCCAGGGTGGACTTGCCCGAGCCGGAAGGCCCGCAAACAACCACCAGCTTGTCTCGAGGAATGTCCAAAGAGAGGTTCTTCAGATTGTGCTGCCGGGCACCTTCGATATGAATAACGGATTCAGTCATAAGAAAATGAAAAAAGGCCCGCAAGGGGCCTTGGTTTTGCTTGGTTCCTCTAAGAAATCACCCAAAGGACCGTTCAAACAGCTCCGCCACGGCTTTCTTCCCACTCTCCTCCAGAAAGCGCGTGCCCGTCCCGGTAAAATGGATGTTCGCGATGGTCGGGGTGTCCTGAGGATTCCAGGCGGCTTCTTCCCAACGGAACCAGCCCTTTTTAGCCTGATCGAACACAAAGAGCGGTTTGTTGCAGATCTTGGCGAACTCGGAGCCCCAGCCGGTACCGCCCTTGACCGTGCCGTCTTCCTGGATGCTGCCGATGACGTAGATTTCCATGCCGTTGTTCACCTGATACCAGATAGTCTGAAGAACTTTGCGCATGATCGGCGCGTTGGAGTAGGTTCTGTTCAGCAGTCGGGATACGTAGGTCATGCTGACGTCCCCTCGCCGCAACTCCTCCTGGGTCAGGACCCGCATGCCCCGAGTCCGGCTAATCTGGTGTCCTTCGAAGGTAAAATTCACTTCCGCAACCCCAAACCGCTCGGCCATCGTCCCGAATTCCGCCTCCGCGCCAGTAGCACCGCCACTGTACAACGTGCAATCCCCTGCATTCAGTTTCATGACAACTCCTTTTCATCCAGTAATATAAACATATTCCTAAATCCGCATCAGCGGATCATCTCAAAAAGCAAAATCCAACACCACACCGAGAAACAGCAATGCGGCCACCACACCGTTCAAGGTAAAAAAAGACATGTTCAATCGGCTGAGGTCCTTGGGAGAAACGAGGCGATGCTCCCAGAACAGAACCGCGGCCACCACGGCCCAGGCCAGGAAGTAAAGCCAACCCAAAGATGCGGACAGCCCGGCGAACAGAAAAAACAGGGCCGCCTGAACGTGGCTGAACCCGGCCAGGGCAAAGGCCGTATCCAGGCCGAACGCGGCAGGGACGGAATGCAGGCCGTGGGATCGGTCGAACTCCACATCCTGGGCCGCGTAAAAAATATCAAACCCGGCCACCCAGAACAGCACGCCGCAAAACAGAAGTAAGGTCGGGAGCGCAAACTGGGGATCAACAGCGATCCAACCGGCCACGGGTGCCAGCCCCAGGACCGAGCCCAGAAAAAAATGGCACAACCAAGTGAAACGCTTGGTCAGGCTGTAAGCCGCGGACCAGAGTAGGGCCGGGACGGACAGGAGCAGGCACAAGGTGTTCAGCCCGGCACAGGCCAGCACGAAAACAAGGGCCGTGCCCAGGGCAAAAAAGGACGTGAACCGGACGCTCAACTCACCGGTCACCAATTGCCGAGACTGGGTCCGGGGGTTGAGGCGGTCGTAGCGCAGATCCAGGATACGGTTCATGGCCATGGCAAAGGAACGGACCATGACCATGGCCAGGGTCAGCAACAGAAACACCCGCCACCCCGGCCAGCCGCCAGCCGCCAGAAATGCTCCGGAATACGCGAATGGCAGGGCGAAAATCGAGTGCTCGATCTTGACCATGGCCAAAACCAGCCGCAATCGGTGCCAGAAGTTGTTCATATCGGTTCGTTGAATGACGGTTGTCTGACGACAACCCGAAGAAACCGCTTTTTCCCGACCTTCAGTACATATTCGCCTGGGTCCAGAATCTGCTCAGGATCGTGAAGCTTCTCGCCGTCCACGGTACAGGCTCCCTGACGGCAGAGGCGCTTGGCCTCGGCTCGGGAGGGGCACAGGCCCGCGGCGTCCAGGATGGCCAGGAGTCGGCTTTCCGGGCCGTGAGTCGTCTGAAAAACATCCATGTCCTCGGGGTTTTCCTTCCGGGCGAAAACACGCTCGAAGGCGTCCTGGGCCGCTCGGGCCTGATCCGCGCCATGAAACCGGGTCGTCAGTTCCAGGGCCAGATCAACCTTGGCCTGCTTGGGATGCAGCAAGCCCTGCTCCACATCCCCGCGCAGCTTGGCCACCTCGGCCAGGGAGCGGTCGGACAACAACTCGTAGTAGCGCCACATCAGCTGGTCCGAGACGGACATTACCTTGCCGAACATATCGCCCGGCGGCTCTTCGATGCCGATGTAGTTGCCCAGCGACTTGCTCATCTTCTGCACGCCGTCCAAGCCCTCCAGGATCGGCACCGTCAGGATCACCTGGGGTTCCTGTCCATAGTCGCGCTGCAGGGTCCGACCCATGAGCAAATTGAACTTCTGATCCGTACCGCCCAGTTCCACGTCCGCCCGCAAAGCCACGGAATCGTAGCCCTGGACCAGGGGATAGAGGAATTCATGGATGGCGATGGGCTTACCCGATGCGTAGCGATTGGAAAAGTCTTCCCGCTCCAGCATCCGGGCCACGGTATAGTGCGAACAGAGGCGGACGAAATCCGCGGAGCTGAAAGCGTCCATCCAATGTGAATTGAAGGCCACCGCGGTTTTGTCCGGGTCGAGAATCTTGAACACCTGACGCTTGTAGGTCTCGGCGTTGGACAGGACCGCCTCCCGAGTCAGTGTCCTGCGGGTTTCGGACTTGCCCGAGGGATCGCCGATCATGCCCGTGAAATCCCCGATCAGGAAAATGACGTCATGGCCCTGTTCCTGAAAATGCTTCAGCTTTTGAATCAGCACCGTGTGGCCGAGGTGGATGTCCGGGGCCGTGGGGTCGAACCCCGCCTTGACGCGTAATGGCTTGCCCCGGCCAATCTTGGTCTTCAGTTCCTCCAGGTCGATGACCTCCACCGTGCCGCGCTGGATTTGCTCCAACTCGGCCTTGGTCATCACCCTTTTGGAGCACTCTTCCTTGCAACTCATGTCATGGCCTTTCATTATTTGGCATACCCCACCGCCCGCCGTTCACGGATCACGGTGACTCGAATTTGTCCGGGATAGGTCAGATTTTGCTCGATTTTTTTGGTCAGATCATTACACAGTAAAAACGTCTTGTCGTCGTCCACCAAGTCCGACTCCACGACGACCCGCAACTCTCGTCCGGCCTGAATGGCGAACGCCTTGGACACGCCTTCCATGCCCGTGGCCATTCCTTCCAGATCCTCCAGGCGCTTGACGTAATTTTCCAGCAACTCCTTGCGCGCCCCGGGCCGGGCTCCGGAAAGCCCGTCCGCGGCCTGCACCAGTACGGCCATCACGCTCTTGGGCGGAACTTCCTCGTGATGGGCGGCAATGGCGTGGATGATGTCCTTACCTTCCCCGTACTTCTTGGCCAGATCCGCGCCGATGGTGGCGTGAGGGCCTTCGACTTCGTGGTCAACGGCCTTGCCGATATCGTGCAGCAGGCCAGCCCGCTTGGCCTTCTTTACGTCCAGACCGAGTTCCGCGGCCATGATTCCGCAAACAAAGGCGACTTCCAAAGAATGTTGCAGAACGTTTTGAGAAAAACTGGTCCGATAACGCAACTGCCCCAGCAAACGGATGATTTCCGGATGGATGCCATGGACGCCCACGTCGAAAGTGGCCTGTTCGCCCCACTCCCGGAGCTTGACGTCCATCTCCTGTTCGACCTTTTTGACAATGTCCTCAATCCGCGCCGGATGGATTCGTCCGTCGCTGATCAGCCGTTCCAAGGACTGCTTGGCCACCTCGCGGCGCAAGGGGCTGTAGGCGGAAAGAATCACGGTTTCCGGGGTGTCATCAATGATCAAGTCCACGCCCGTGGCCGCCTCCAGGGCGCGGATGTTGCGTCCTTCCCGCCCTATGATCCGGCCCTTCATATCCTCGCTGGGCAACGCCACGGAAGAAACGGTTTGTTCGGCGACGAACTCTCCGGCATAGCGTTGAATGGCCGTGGCCAGAATTTCCTTGGCCTTGCGGTCGGCACTTTCCTTGGTTTCGCTTTCAATCTGGCGCAACGTCTTGGCCGATTCGTGCCGGGCCTGACTCTCGATCTCCTCCATCAGCCGCTTTTTAGCCTCCTCGACGGTCAGTCCGGAAATTTCCTCCAATCGCCTTTGCTGCGTCAAACTCATTTCCGCCAAGCGCTCCTCCTGGACCGCGAAATCCCGCTCCCTCTGGATGAGACTCTTTTCCAGATGAACGACCTCGCTTTCCTTTTGAGAAGCCTTTTCCAACTTTTGTTCCAGGCGTTCTTCCTTTTCCTGCAACCGGGTTTCCTGTTTTTTCAGTTCGCTTTCCCGGTCCCGATGCTCCTGCTCCTGTTCTTTCTTGCGGCGAAAAATTTCATCCTGGGCTTGCAGCAGAAACTCTTTCTTTTGGACTTGAGCCTCTTTGCGGGCCTCCTCCAGAATTTTTCCCGCCAGCTCTTCAGCCTCCTTGACCTTCGTACCGGCGATGTGCCGCTGGGCAGCGTAGACCAGGGCACCTCCGGCCAACAGGCCGAAAAGCAATATGAAAACGCTCTCTATAGACATGGGATTCTCCCCTTTTCCAAATCATCTCGCCCATTCCATCAATGGGCCGCACAAACGCTATCGCACCCGCCATCGAAAGGGACGACGTCGCCTGCATGCATAGGTCGCCACAATTATGGCGTCATATGGTTTGGGGGAGATCAAAAAGCCGAAACCGGGTGTTTCGGGGGGAGGCTGGAAGGACGTTAACGGCGACAAGCCGAAGGGTTCTGTTGAATGGAGCAATATCGAAGAAACAACAGGCTCGTGTATCGATAAAACCCCGGAAAGCCGTGTCATGAGCTTCTTTGAACCTTGCTTTGCAAGGTGGGCGCCACTGTCCGGACTTCAGGCTCCCCAGGCGACTGGGTCTGCGCACCGCCCGGTTGGAAGCGGCTCCCGTTGGGACTATATTGGCTCAAAAAAGTACTCGATGATCACGAACCTTCCAGGGGATGAATTATTCCGACTGTGTATCAATATTATTCCCGGCAGTATCGTCTTGTTCCATCCGGTGAAGCAATTTTTCCAGCTTTCTCTCCAACTGCCCCAATTTTTTGCATGTCAGGAGATAGTCATCCGCTAGTCCCAGCGCCAAAAACGCCAGGAGTTTTTCCCTGCTCATATGCTTGCCCTGTATTTTCAGCACGGCGAACCGCTCTTCAATCTCCTTTCTGGCAGCAACTACCTGGGCTTGATCCGCATCAGCCTTGAAGGCCAATTCCAGCCCCAAGACCGATATGGTATGACTGGGCATGAGCAAATCAAATAGCCGCTTCTTGAATTTTCTTCAAGAGGTTGTCAATCCGATTCAAAACTTCCTGTTTCTGATTTTTCTCCGCCTCCAGCTCTTCCAGGAGGCGAAGATTCTCATCTTCAACGGCTTGAATCCGTTGCAACAGTCGATCAATTTTCTCTTCAAACTGAGTGAGTATGTCCATGCGTTTCACATATCCTGGAAAGACTGAAATGATCAAGAAATAATTTCACCGGAACGTTCTTCGATTTAAACACCCGGCTCTTCCGATTTCCGCCTAGCGAAACACCGCTGCTTTCCGCGGGCCACGGCCAAGGAGGCATCCGGCACGTCCTTGGTGATCACTGAGCCCGCTCCCACCAGAGCGTCGGCCCCGATCCTGACCGGGGCCACCAGCGCGGTATTGCTGCCGATAAAGGCTCTTGGACCGATTTCAGTGAGGTGTTTGCGTTTGCCGTCGTAGTTGCAGGTTATGGTCCCGGCACCGATGTTGACATCCTCTCCGACCTCAGCGTCGCCGAGATACGTCAAATGACTGGCCTTGGCATTCTTTCCCAGCCGGGCCTTTTTCATCTCAACGAAATTTCCAATTCGCGCACCCGTTTCCAGAACCGCGTCCGGTCGCAAGCGAGCATATGGTCCCACGATACAGCCCTCACCCACAGTGGCCCCCTCAAGGTGCGAAAAGGAACGGACGACGCTGCCGGAGCCGATACGGGCATTCTTGATCCAGGTATGGGATTCCAGGACCGCCCCCCGGCAAATATGAACGGCACCGTACAACTCGCAGGGGCCGAAAATCTCCGCACCAGGCTCCACCAGCACCCTCGGACCGATGCTCACGGTATCGGGCAAATGGATCGTCACGCCGCCTCGCTGCAAAGCCTGAACAGCGCGGCGACGAAGCACATCTTCGGAGTCAGCCAATTCCAGGGGACTGTTCACACCCATACAAGACAAGGAATCGCCGACATCCCCGGCATTGAAAGTCCCAACCCGAAGACCATCACGCACAGCAAGGTCCACAAGATCGGTCAGATAGTATTCGCCCTGCTTGTTGTCGGCTGAAATTTTGGAAAGCAGCGGCCCAAGGGTTTCAACGCGCAGCAAGTATATTCCGGCGTTGATTTCGCCGGAGGGCTCTCCGTGGCGTTTCGGATCAAAATCTTTGGCTTCAACGATCCCGCGAACCAAGCCGGAACCGTCGCGTATAACCCGCCCGTAGGACGAAGGGTCTTCCAGGGTTGTCGACACGAAGGCCAGATCGACCTCATCGTGCATCATGGCAGTGCAGAACCGTTCAAGCATCACACCGTCGATCAACGGCGTATCTCCGTTGATCACGAGACACCACTGGACATTCGCGGCCAATACTTCGGGCCAAGCCGAAAGCACGGCATGTCCGGTCCCCAACTGCTCTTTCTGCAAAATGAATCGTTCATCCGGGAACTGTTTCCGGACCAAGTCCGCGCCGTGCCCGATGATCGCGTACGTCCCCTCAGCCGCCAAGGGCCTTAAGGCCTCCAAGACATACCACAACATTGGTTCACCCAGCAGCGTGTGCAGCACCTTGGGCTTGTCGGAATGCATCCGCGTCCCTTTGCCCGCCGCCAAAACCAGTACTGAAAGTGCTTGAACCGTCTGCATTCATTCCTCGCTGATCACATGAGCATGGTCGCACAACGCCACAAGATGGAAGCCTTCTGGCGCGGAGTTTCTCAAGAGGTTAACGTGATAATATTCCCGGATGTTTGGGGATGGTTCAGACTTGGGAAAATGCCTCGAAAAAGGCAACCACGGGGGGTTGCCCCTGCGCCGGATGACAATCATCCATGCGTAAAATAAATTTTCAGCCTCAAAAAAGTGTCAATCAAATATCCCGACGAAATGAACCATCCTGATAGTTGACCTATCATTCCGAATTGTCGAGGCGGGGAGGGGCGAAAGATTATCCTCCCTCCGGCCTCGACGCATTCCAGTGCGTGTTTTATCTCCCTGGAATGGTCAAGCTCAAAACACGGGCACAATCGTTCAACGAGACTGTCATGGTTGAAAAGGCAGCCGCTTCCATTGCTTCTTTCTACACGTGAGGCTGGAATCAAGCAACCGAGCAAAAAGGGTGATGCCGATCAAGGCGAAACGGATGTCCCGCGGCAGGCCTCGATTGTTTGCCAATGGCAACAACACCCAAAGGCCAAACGGGTTGGAGGCTCAAAGCCCAAGCAAGCACGAAAAAAGGCCGGGGCAAATGCCCCGGCCTTGTATCTGGCGAGTGAATGCGTTCTTCTGATTTAGAAATTGAAGACGAAGCCGACTTTGCCGAGCTTCATGGCCTTGTCGAACCAGTCGCTGCGCCTGTCGGCACCGCGGGTGTTCAGGTCGTCCAAGCTGACCTTGCCGTAGGCGAATTCAGCCAAAAGGGCCAAGTTCTCATACATCTGCCATCTGTTGTTGAAAGTCACTTCCCAGTAGTTGTCTTTCTTGGTGAACAGGTGGATGTTGTTATCGTGGTTGGTGCCCTTCATGTAGAAAGCGGTCAGGTCATGGGAGACGCCGTCAATGAACTGAATTTTCTTCAGCCCAGCACCCAGGGCCACGGAACCAACCGCGCCTTGGTCATTCTGCCAGACATCCCACAGGTCGCCCGTACCAGCGAAGGCCATCAAGCCCAGCATGTAGCGGAAGTAGCTGTCGCCGGCCAGGGCCGTCTGCTGACCAAAGCCAACACCGGGACCGAAAGCGCCGCCGTAGGTTTCAATCACGGGCATGCGCTTGGAGTCGCCGCCACTGATGAAGTCCTTGTCTTCGCCGGACTCATACCAACCGAACACGGTGGGGGTCATCATGTCCATGGCGTAATCCACGGCCAGAACGGTTACCCAACCAGACTGCTTCACGCTGGGCCTGTCGTTCCACTTCATGGTGCCGTAGTTGAAATCACCCTTGATGCCGATGGGATTGAGCATGGAAACGTCAAAATTCAAACCAAAGTGCATCATGTTCGCGTTCTTGTCGGTTCCGGTGAAGTCCTTGCCCCAGCGAGTGTAAGCGGCAAAGGGATTCAACTTCAGGCCGTCCAAAGCTATGGGCACCACGGCCACGAAGGCATCAACTTCGTCATCCCACTTCTTGGTGATGTCATTGGGGTTGGCCCTGTCGTAATCAAAAGCACGGACCCAGCCCAGCGTCAGGCCGGCCATGTCTGAAAACGGAACGCCGACCAGGACGCCGGTGCCTTCAGACTCGAGGATGTGAGATCCCATGGCGCTCGGCAGAGCAACAGGCTGACGTCCAGCCTTCACATTGACGGGAGTGCCGGGAAAATTGAAGTCAAGATAGGCGAAGCGCGTCTTGATGTTGTTGCTCCGTCCGCCGGCGCCAAGCTCAAAACCATCGGAACCCCAACGGGCATTGCCGATTTCCATCTGCAAAACGCCCTTGAGGTTTTCATTGGCGACAAATTCAAACTGGGTGCGCATCCGCTGCCAGCCGTCAAACCGGTCATACTCGGCCCGCTTCCCGGTTGCCTGCTGGATCGCGCCGTAATCCCAGTTGTCGAGGTAATTGAAGTGAACCCGCCACCAGCCTTTAGCCTTCAACTCGATGGCGGAAGCCATGCCCGCCGTACCGAGAATGAAGGCGACCAAAACGGCCAAACAAACTAATCTTTTCATACCTTCCTCCTTTTGCAATCCCAAAGAAAAATTCGCATTCACCCATGCCGCAACGAAGTCTTCCTTCGTCAGGTGGGAACCTTCTATGTCCACCAGGACAAGGATGTCAAGCCAAAAAATCATTTTTTTGACGGGAAATAAAAATTTTTTTACCCGCCAAAATTTTGAACTTCATCCCCCCCGAATGGAAAACCGGGGAAGCATGACGAAATTCGCTCTACTGTCCCTGCTTTTCACCATCTCCAGGAAAATGTCCCAATCCAACATAAATGTAGTGCGCTCCGGAAAGCACCGTGGTCGTCGTGACCATACCCACGAGGAGCTGGACAACCCCGTGCCATGGCAGGCCGAAGGAGTGCTTGGCCAGGACGGCGATGATCAGTGCGATTTGACCAAATGTATTGAACTTGCTCAACCACGTCGGATGAATGCGCGAGCGGACGTCCACGCCCCAGAAGTGCAGCAGGGCCATCCCCCCGATGATCATCATGTCTCGACTGATCACCAGCACGGCCAGCCAGCCCGGCAACAACCCAACAAACCCGAGGCAAAAGTACGCCGTGATCAGCAGCAGCTTATCCGCGATAGGGTCCAGCATGGCCCCGAGTTGCGACCGCTGCTTGAGCACACGGGCCAAAAAACCGTCCAACCCGTCGCTCACCCCGGCGATCAGAAAAATCAGCAACGCCGCGCCGAACCGCTGATCAATGAACATCATCACGAACACCGGAACGAGAACGATCCGGAACATGGTGATTACATTGGGGATGGTCCAGTTGCTGGATGGACGCATGGATCGGCTCAGGTCTTTTCAGCTTTTCATATTCACGTGCTGCAAGGGTACGTCGAGTTCCTGATCGTCCAGAAGCTTGATCACGGCTTGTAAATCATCAATCTTCTTGCCGGTGACCCGAACCTGCTCATCCTGGATCGCGGCCTGGACTTTCAGCTTTTGCGCCTTGATCAGTTTAACGATTTTCTGGGCCGTATCCTTGGAAATACCTTCCTTGATCAGGATGTCCATCTTCACCCGCCCTTGACTGGTGGCCTCCAGTTCCTTGAACTCCAGGCTTCTGGGATCCAGTTTGCGCCGGGTGAAATGCACCTTGAGCAAATCCTGAATGGCCCGGATTTTCATCTCGTCCCCGGTGACCACATGCAGGACTTTTTCCTTGCGGTTCAAATCCAGGTCTGTTTTCACGTTCCGGAAGTCAAACCGCGTATCCAGTTCCTTGCGGACGTTGTTCACGGCATTGTCCACTTCCTGCAAATCAACCTTGCTCACGATATCGAACGACGGCATTTCGTCCTCTCTTTTGAGTTTTCATCGTTTAGACGGAGCGCCGCGCTCTACCCCGCGGCTCCGCAGCATTTCTTGTGTTTTTTGCCGCTGCCGCAGGGGCAGGGCTCATTGCGGCCGACCTTGGGCTGATCCCGACGCACGGGCTCCTTGGCCGGGGCTTTTTGATCAGAGCCGGAGTACTGCAATTTCTGGGGCTTCTCCTCGTGCTGGAACTGTTCTTCCCGGACCACGTTCAGACGCAGGTGGCAAAGGTTGCGTAGCGTGTGCTCCTTGATCAAGTGCAGCATGGCCTGGAACAGTTCGAAGCCCTCGCGCTTGTACTCCTGCTTGGGATCTTTCTGGCCGTAGCCGCGCAGGCCGATGCCGTCGCGCAGGCCGTCCATGTTCAGCAGATGCTCTTTCCAGTCCCGGTCCAGGCTGTCCAGCAAAAAATAGCGCAGAATCTCCAGATAATGTTGAGGGGCGTCCTTCCTGAGCTTGTCCAGAACCCCCCGAATCAGCTCCACGGTTTCGTCCTGACTGGGCAGTTTATCCTCCGGCAGAGGATGGACCCGCCCCAGCCCGAAAATCTCGCCCAGCCGGACCCGGACTTCCTGACGAGCCTCGTCGTCCGCATCCTTGTCCTGCACCGGGGTATAGACGTCTTCCACCAAGTCGTGGACGAAGGACTCGACCATTTCTTCCAGATCCTTGCTGGCCATGATTTCCCGGCGCTGGGTGTAAATCACTTCCCGCTGCTGGTTCATCACGTTGTCGAAGTCCAAAAGCTGCTTGCGGATTTCGAAGTTGTGAGCCTCCACTTTGCGCTGGGCGTTTTCAATGGCCCGGGATACCATCCGGTTCTCGATGGCCTCGCCCTCCTGCAATCCCAGCCGCCCCATCAGTCCGGCGATTTTGTCCGAGCCGAACAGCCGCAGCAGGTCGTCATCCAGGGCCAAGTAGAACCGGGAGCTGCCCGGATCGCCCTGCCGTCCGCTGCGGCCGCGCAACTGGTTGTCGATGCGTCGACTTTCATGGCGCTCCGTGCCGATGATATGCAAACCTCCCAAGTCCACCACGCCTTCGCCAAGCACGATGTCCGTCCCGCGACCGGCCATATTCGTGGCAATTGTCACCTGTCCGCTATGGCCGGCCAGGGCCACGATCTCGGCCTCTTTCTCGTGGTTCTTGGCGTTGAGCACGCTATGTGGAACCCCGTGGCGCTTGAGCAGCTTGGCCACGATCTCGGATTTCTCGATGGACACCGTGCCCACCAGTACGGGTTGACCCTTCTGATGCAGATCGCTGATCTCCTGGGCGATGGCCTTGTACTTGTCGTCCTGGGTCTTGTAGATCATGTCCGGATGATCTTCCCGGACCATCGGACGATGGGTGGGAACGGCCGCCACGTCCAGATTGTAGATTTCCTTGAACTCCACGGCCTCGGTGTCCGCGGTCCCGGTCATCCCGGCCAACTTGTCGTACATCCGGAAATAATTCTGGAAAGTGATGGAGGCCAGAGTCTGGTTCTCGGCCTGAATCTTGACGTATTCCTTGGCTTCCAGGGCCTGGTGCAGCCCGTCGCTGTAGCGGCGGCCGGGCATGGTCCGGCCGGTGAACTCATCCACGATGACCACCTGCCCGTCGGCCACGATGTAGTCCACGTCCCGTTTGAACAGATGGTGGGACTTGAGGGCCTGCAAGATATGATGCTGGAAGCGGATGTTTTGCGGATCGTAAAGGTTCTCCAGGCTGAGCAGTTCTTCGCAGCGCATCACCCCCTCTTCCGTGAGCAGGATGGCGCGCAGCTTCTCGTCCACCGTGAAGTGTTCTTCCTTCTTCAGTTTGGGAATCAGGGCGTTGATCTGCATGTACAGCCCGGTGGAATCCTCGGCCGGACCGGAAATAATCAGCGGGGTCCGGGCTTCGTCGATCAGGATGGAGTCCACCTCGTCCACGATCCCGAAAAACAGGTCCCGCTGGACCAAGTGCTCCATCCGGAACTTCATGTTGTCCCGCAGGTAATCGAACCCGAACTCGTTGTTCGTGCCGTAGGTCACGTCGGCGTTGTATGCGGTCTGACGCTCGGGGTCGGTCAACCCGTGCAGGATCACCCCGACTTCCAGGCCCAGGAATCGATAAATTTGCCCCATCCACTCCGCGTCGCGACGGGCAAGATAGTCGTTGACCGTGATCACGTGCACGCCCTTGCCGGCCAGGGCGTTGAGCACCACCGGCAGGGTCGCGGCCAGGGTCTTGCCCTCGCCGGTCTTCATTTCGGCGATTTTACCGTGGTGCAGAACCATCCCGCCGATCAACTGGGCGTCGAAATGGCGCATCTTCAGAGTTCGCCAGGAAGCCTCGCGCACCAGGGCGAAGGTCTCGGGCAGCAGATCGTCCAGGGTCCGACCGTTCTGGGCCTGCTCCTTCCACTCCCGGACCTTGGTCGGAAAGTCGTCGTCACTCAGCCCGCGCATCCGCTCTTCATGGCTGTTGATGGTCGCCACCATTGGATTCAATTTCTTCAGATACCGTTCGTTTTTGGATCCGACAATTTTCTTGACGATAAAATTGAACATGCATTTCTCCTTAGTATTCCGCGAAAACCCTGGACGTTCAGCCGAACAGGGCCTTGATTCATGGATAGCGGCCCGGGATCACCCCTCAAACAATTCCAACCAATGAGCAACGACCGTGGACCGGGGTGCCGTGGCCGCGAGTTGGACAACGCATCCGCTGCATCCGGTGGTCACGATGAGTTCGCTTTGCTCAGGCACCAGGCTCCAATACCGAGCCGCGACCTGGGAGGACAAGCCCGGCGCACTGAGTTGCATTACACCGCCCATCCCGCAGCAAGCGCTCTCATTCTCTACTAGCCTCGTTCCGAAGACGTTTTGCAGGAAGGCAGCGTCCGGATCCGGTGTTGGAGCGTGACAGGGACGGTGGTAGAATACATCTCCAATGCCCGCGGCGCGAAAGTCTTTCGGGTCAACCAAACCGCTCAACGGTTGAACGGCCGCCTCCCAGGCCAGCCGCTCCCGGTCGTCCTGAAACAGGTCGTTCGCTTTCGTGTAACCACGCAGGGCCGTGGTGCAGGTGGCGCAGATGGTGAGCAACGTGGGCCGTCCCAGTTCCCGCCACAAAGCCACGTTTCGGGACTGCATTTCGGCGTTCAAATCGGGTAATCCTGCCTGAGCCACCGTAAAACCGCAACATTGCCAATCCGGGAAGCTCTTCAGCCGGTTTTCCGCCGCACCAAGCATCCGCTCCGCGTTCGCCACCCACCACGGTCTGGCGAAGCGCGCCGTACATCCCGGGAAAAGCACGGCGTCTCCGAGCAAAACAACTTCGCCGGAGATCCGCTGAAAGCAGCCGGATCCGCGCGCCCGAGCAGGGAAGTGCACCATGGCCCGCGCTACATCCAGCGATCCGGCGGCCAATCGGTCCGGCAGCAAGCCCGCGTAACGGCCCAGAAACGGCCAGATATGGCGGGCTTGTTGGATCCAGGCCCGCCAGACCCAGGCCCGCCATCCCGGATGCACGGCCTTCACCTCCCGCAGCAGTTCCGGCAGGTCTCGACCTTGGGGACAACCATCCGCGCACCGCCCGCAACCCAGGCACAGCCCCAGCAGTTTGCTGGCCGCGACCGGATCGTGGAGATTGCCTTCCTCCAGTGCCTGGCGGATCAAAAAGGACTTGCCCCGAGGACTCAACTCCTCCCGCCCCGTGGCCGTGAACAACGGGCAGACGTCCAGGCACTTGCCGCAAAGAATACAGGGTCGCGTCGAAGCGCCCGAGTCCGTGGGGCATGGTGTCGCGTAATTTTGGAGGGACGTGGACAACGGGAAAACTCAATACGCCTTGCCAGGATTCATGATCCCCTTGGGATCAAAGGCGCGTTTGATCAGGGAGAACAGGCCGCACTCCACCGGGCCAACCTGCCGGTGCAGCCAGCCGCGCTTGGTCAAGCCCAAGCCGTGCTCTCCGGAAAGGACGCCACCCAGGTGGAGCACCAGTTCCAGCACGGCCTCCCGGGCTCGGAGCGCATGCTCCCGCTGGTTCTCTTCCGAGGCGTCGTGCATGATGTTGACGTGAATGTTGCCGTCGCCCAGGTGACCAAAGGTCAGGATCGACAAATCATGAACTCGGCCGATTTCCCGGATGCCCAGGATGCCCTCCGCCACCTTGCCCCGGGGCAAGGAAACGTCTTCGCTGATCTTGTCCGGGCCCAGACGAAAGGAAGCCGGGTTGATCATCCGCCGCAACTCCCAGAGCCGTTCCTCGGCCGCGGGGTCCCGCCCCTCTTCCACGAAGACCGACCCGCACCCCTCCAGAGCACTCCGGATCAATGCCAGCTCTTCCCGCAGCCCTTCCGGCCGGCCATCGCATTTGAGCAACAGAACTGCCTTGGTCCGATCATTCCAAGGGGAATCGCCAATTCGGGCCACGCAGTCCAGGACCTCTTCAGGCATCAATTCCATGGCCACGGGCAGAATCCCGGCCCGGAACACGGCCCGGGACGCGGCCAGCGCGTCGTCCAAGGAATGGTAGCCGACCATCAGCGAGGCCTGGACCGGAGGCAGGGGCAGCAGTTTAAGCGTCAGTTTGGTGAAAAAGGCCAGGGTCCCGGCGGAGCCCACCAGTAACCGAGTCAGGTCCAGGCCGACCACGTTCTTGTGCGTCCGAGCCCCGGTGTGGATCAGTTCCCCGCCGGGCAGCACGGCCTCGATACCCAGGACGTAGTCACGGGTCACGCCGTACTTCACGGCCCGCATCCCACCGGCGCAGGTGGCCGCGTTACCACCCAGAGTGGAAAAGCGCACGCTGGCCGGGTCCGGAGGATAATACAGCCCCCGCGCCTGAACCTGGGACTGAAAAGCCCCGGTGACCACCCCCGGCTCGACCTCGGCCGTAAAATCGTCTTCTTGGATATCCACCCGGTCCATGGCCAGACAGGATACCACCACCCCTCCGCCCTGGGGCACGCACCCGGCCACCACGTTGGTCCCCCTGGCTCGGGGAAACAGCGGAACCTCCTCCCGGTGCGCCCAAGTCAATAGCTCCCGGACCTGCTCCACCGAACGTGGACGCACCACGGCCCACGGCAAAGCGAACCGCCGACTGGCGTCCGTCCCGTACACGCAGGTCGCCTCCGGCTGCTCTAAGTAGTCGTCGCCGGGAAACTGGCCGCGGAGAAAGGCGCGTTGAGTGGTTGTCAGGGGCATGAGGGGATAAAAATCACATCTCCCGGGCCAGATCCCGATCCATGGCCCGACGTTTGAGGTCCTCGCGCTGATCGTGGTATTTCTTGCCTCGGGCCAGGCCTATTTCGACCTTGGCCCGACCGGCTTTCCAGTACATTTTTAGCGGCACCACGGTCAGGCCCTTCTGGGCGGTCTTGGCGCTCCAGGCCTCGATCTGGTGGCGGTGCAGGAGCAGTTTGCGTGGGCGTTCCGGTTCGTGTCCGGTATGCACGGCGTGGGCGTACGGGGCGATATGCACGCCCACCAGCACCGCATCGCCGCTCGTGAACCGAACGTATCCGTCCTTGAAGCTAACCTTGCCGTCGCGCAGGGATTTCACCTCCGAGCCCATCAGCGCCAGGCCGGCCTCCAGGGTTTCCAGGATTTCGTATTCGTGGCGGGCTTTCTTGTTCTGGCCAATCAGCCGGGTCCCGTCGCTTTTCGGTTTCATCAGTACCCCTCGTCCAGCAGGGAAGAATAGAACATCAGTTCACTGGGATGGCGACGGAAAATGCTGTCCTTGACCAGCTTGTTGTTGCGTCCCACGGTTTTGCTGGCCAGGACGTCCTTAAGCAGGGCCTTGCACTCCTCCATGGTCGCCTGGCGAATAATATGCTTGATCACCGGCACGGCCTGGGGATTCATGCTCAGGCAGTCCACATGCATGCCCATGAGCACCGGGATACAGTAGGGGTCCGCGGCCATTTCCCCGCAGATGCTCACCTCGATCCCGGCCCGATGCCCGGCGTCCACCACGTACTTGATCATCCGGACCAGGGCCGGGTGCAGCGGTTGATACAGATAGGAAACGAAGGAGTTGGTCCGGTCGATGCCCAGGCTGTACTGGATCAGGTCGTTGGTTCCGATGCTGAAAAAGTCCACCTCCGTGGCCAGGATGTCCGCCGTAATCATGGCCGAGGGCAGCTCGATCATGATCCCCACGGGCATTTCAGGATTGTACTTCAACCCTTCCTTCTTCAACTCCATCCGCACGCTGTTGAACACGGACTTAACTTGGCGCAACTCGCCCAACCCCGACACCATGGGAAACATCAACGAGATATTCTCGTGGACGCTGGCCCGCAATATGGCCCGCAGCTGGACCCGAAACAGGTCCATATGGTGCAGGCAGAACCGCACCGCCCGCAGCCCCAGGGCCGGATTGGCCTCGTCCAGGCCGCCAAAGTGGTTCATGAACTTGTCCGCGCCCACATCCAGGGTGCGCAACACCACCTTGCCGGGAAACATGATCGAGGCCAGGTCCTGGTATTCCTCCAGCAACTGCTCCTCGTCCGGCAGCTTGAGCCGGTTCAGATAAGAATACTCGGTGCGGTACAGCCCGACCCCCTCGCCGCCGTTGCCCAGCACCGAGGATACCTCTTCCAGCAGCTCTATGTTCGCGAAAACCTTGACCCGGTAGCCATCGATGGTTTCCGCTGGCAGATGGCTGGAACGGTTGATTCCGGCCTGGTACTCCTCGAACTGGTATTTCAGGTCCGTGAAGCTGGCCAGCTCCTCCTCGTCCGGCTCGACGATGATCCGCCCTTGCAGGCCGTCGATGATAATCAACTGCCCGTCCTGGATGGATTCTTCGAGATCGGCCGCGCCGACGATGGCCGGAATCTGCATGGCCCGGGCCAGGATTCCGGTGTGCGAAGTCTTGCCGCCGGTAACCGTGGCGAAAGCCATGATCTTGCCCACCTCCAGCTCCACCGTGTCCGCCGGACTGAGGTCGTGGGCCAGAAGAATGATCCGGGTATTGATGGACCGCAGGCTGTTTCCAGACTCGCCCAGCAGATACTGCTGGACCCGGCCCGCCACTAGGCGGACGTCCTGGATCCTTTCACGGATGTAGGCGTCCTCAATGCTGCGAAAAACCGTTTCAATGTCCGCCACGGCCTTTTCCAGGGCCCACTCCGCGTTCAATTGCATGTTCCGGATGCAGGTCTTGGCCGACTCCAGGAGCTTGGGGTCCTTTAGCATCATGATGTGCGAGTCGATGATCCGCGCATGCTCCAGCAATTCTGCGGGCACGCGGCCCTGAATGTCCTCGAGTTCGGCCAAGGCCTGCGAAAAGGCCTGATCCATGCGCAACAATTCATCCTCGACGTCCCTGTCCGGGATATTCTGTCGCGGGATGTTACGGGCCCTGCCTCGATTCAAAAAATAGGCTCGCCCCAGGGCGACGCCGGTGGAAACGGGAATCCCTTGGATGACGTGAACTGCCACTAGCGTTCCTCTTCAAAACGGTTCAAAAACAACTGTTCGAGCCGCTCCAGGGCGGCCTGGGCATCCTCTCCCTGGGCCTTAAGCTCCACGGCGCACCCTGGGCCCAAAGCCAGAGTCAGCAGGTCGAGAATGCTCTTGGCGTCCACCTCCTGCTCCTGGGAGAGCAAGGTGATCCGCGCCGAATATTTTTGGGCCTCCCGGGCCAGACGAGCCGCTGGACGAGCATGCAGTCCCAGCTCATTGGCCACGAAGACCTTCCGACTCACCACATCAAGTGTTTCCATACCAACGTCAACCTGATTTGGAGGTTTCGCGGGCAGCGTCTCCAGACTTTCAGCACCAACGCTCCCGTCTCCCATCTTCACCTTCCGACTCCCGTATCCTGAATTCTGAATCCAGATCTCTGACTCCTGAACCTGACTTCACAGCCCTCTGCTTAAAGCGGTCCACAGCCCAACCCAGACTGTAAGAAAGGCCAACACGAACCAGGCACGGGACACGCGCAAACGGAAATAACCGAAAGCACAGCACAGCACCGCGGCAGTCCAGAAAATCCACGCCCATTCCGGGCCGCCCTCGACGCGCAACTCGGGCCAAAGCCGCCACCAGAGCAGAAGCAACAGTCCAGCATTGACCAGCTTGATCCGCTGCCCCCAGTTGATCAGGTTCCAGCGTTTCAGTCGGCTCAGAAACGCGATGCCTTCCCGAAATCCACCTACAAAGGTCACCAGTTTGAACACCTGCACACCCAGAAAACAGCAGATCAGCCACATCCACGCCAATCCCGCCCATCCGTGTACAAGCAACAGCGTCAGGATCAGGACGCAAAAAACCAGGGCCGCGCCGCTGAAAAAGGAGTCCCCCAGGGCGGACAGGGTGTAGGTCGTGGTGTTTTTGACCCGTTGCAACACGGGCGGCGGCAGCACTCCTCGGGCGATGTCCCGTTCCAGGGACAAGAAAATACCAGCCAGAAGCGGCGTCCAGAAGGGATGTGTGTTGTAGTGTTGCAGAGACCGACGCCGGGCCTTGCGCAACTCCTGGGCATTGCGATGAATGACGGTCAGCCCGGGCTCCAGAGCCAGGGCCAAGCCGACATTTTGCATTCCGCGAGTGTTGAAGTTGGCGCCGATGAGGTAGGTGCGCAAGAACGTGCGAAGCATGACCCGGAAGCTGAGGGAGGGAGGAAAGGAGTCCGGGGTAGACCTGGGGGGGGAC
>NZ_PZKN01000042.1 GCF_003046795.1 Desulfonatronum sp. SC1
AGAGGTGTATAAGAGACAGTCCCCACCGACTCAGCCCCCCCCCTTTCTGTCGCTTATCCGACACCAGCTTCCAAGGCGAATCAGGCCCTGCGCGTACCACGCTTGTCCGCCACAATAATCTGTTATCACTAACTTATTCATGGATTCTTGACGTCAAGCAAGGCTGGAAAAACGTGAATTATTGCCTTTAGGCCGCTGAAAAAAAGCTCAAAAACCTCTGAAAATACCCCCAAAAAACTCAGTGTTTTTTCTCCGAAATGCGTTATGCTCACTCTCAAAGCATTCATTTCAGGGATTAACCGGCTCAAACGGACGTGGTGAGGAACATGGGAATATCAGAACAAACCGCCCGTTCCCGCCACTTTCCCGGCGCAACCGGGCGTCAATATATCATGGCCCAGACCCCGGCCCGGCTTGTCCTCCCGGCAGGCCGGGCATTGCCTGACAAACAGGCCTGACCCCGCAACATTCTCCCGCACGGCATGAAAGACCACAGCGAGGTACGCACATGAACAAAGCCCTTTCCCTTGTCCTCACGACCCTGTTTTTCCTGACCCTGACCGGCACGGCCCTGGCCCAGACCGCCACAGCGCCTGCAGCTGGGGACGGCTCACCTGGCAACCCCTACCAGATCGCCACCCTGGAGAATCTGTACTGGATCGCGGCTCCTGATGCTGTAGTGCCACTTCCAAACCGGGCTGCAAGATGGGCCGCGCATTACATCCAGACCGCGGACATCGACGCCTCGGCCACCTCCGGCTGGGACGGCGGCGCGGGCTGGACGCCCATCGGCGGCCAATTCCCAGCCCCCTATTTCACCGGTACCTACGACGGCGGAGGGTATACCATCAGCGGTCTGTTCATCAACAGGCCTGGGAGCGATTTCCAGGGGCTGTTTGGGTTCGCAGAGAATGCCACCATCAAGAACCTTGGCCTGATTGGCGTAAATATTACCGGAGCAAATAATGTCGGCGGGCTGGTGGGAGCTATACAGGGGTTTCCTGGAACCACCGTGTCCAACTCCTACGCCACCGGCGCGGTTAATGGAGCAGATAATGTCGGCGGGCTGGTGGGATGGATTGTTGGTGGCAGCGTGTCCAACTCCTACGCCACCGGCGCGGTTAATGGAACAACCAGTGTCGGCGGGCTGGTGGGATTGAATTCTGCTAGTGGCACCGTGACCAACTCCTACGCCACCGGCGCGGTTAATGGAACAGTCCGGGTCGGCGGGCTGGTGGGATGGAATGCTGGTATCGTGACCAACTCCTACGCCACCGGGGCGGTGGCTGGAGGAGGAGCCGATGTCGGCGGGCTGGTGGGATTGAATCCTGCTAGTGGCACCGTGACCAAGTCCTTCTATGACAGGAATACAACCGGCCAGAGCGACACCGGCAAGGGCACACCCAAGACCACTGCGCAGATGAAGGACATCGCCACGTTTAGCGCCTGGTCCATAGTGGACGGCTGGGAGCAGGCTAATGGCAACGTATGGGGCATTTGCCAGAGTGCAAGCTATCCTTTCCTGTTGTGGCAGTACTCCTCGAACCCATGCACCTACTCGCTCTCTGTACGATCATTCGGCGCTTCCTACGTGTCCATCACGGCCACCCCGGGCATCTACGGCGGGACGACCAACTACGCCAAGGCGGGCATCCTTTTCGGCACAACCATTACCCTGACCGCGCCGGCAACCAAGGACAACTCCAACTTCACGTCCTGGAGGGGTTGCAATTCCACGAACCAGTCCGCCAGAACCTGCACCGTGACCATGAACGGCAACAGGACGGTCACGGCGCACTACGATGGCGACACGCCCAAGGCTCTGCCCGGCGTGCTGATGCTGCTGTTGGATGATGCAGAATAGTGTATGGGGTCAAGTCTTGTTTTTTGATGTATTTCGTTCTTTTCTGATGATTCCGCTGGCAGTAGCGTAGTTTCCATCCGGAAACTCTTTTGTTTCCGGATGAAAACTAGCGTAATGAAGGCCGGGATGCAGCGTTGGAACCGAGGGTTTTCAGTGGATACGGTCATCTTCCGTGGAAATGGACCCCGAGCAGGCACATGAAAGATGGTGCAAGGAAATTCAATCAATCCGAAGTGATCTGGCCATGTATTCAGCTTTTCTCGCAAGTACACGATCTGACCCTGTCTTCTTTCCGCCCTCACCCCTCCCTCTCCGCCATTCTGTCGCTTATCCGACAGCCATTTTTCGCGACGCATCAGGACCAGCGCGCGACGCATTCCCATCTCGCAACATCTTGTTATCAATAATTTTATTATACAGACCAGACGCCAACTAGAGCCGCAAAAGACGCGGGATTCGGCCTTTGGGCCGCTGAAAAACCGTTCAAAACCTCTGAAAATACCCCCAAAAAGCTAAGTGCTTTTATCTCCGGGGTGCTCTATGCTCGTTCGCAAAGTAACCGGTTCAGGGCTTAACTGTGAAAATGACCTTATCCACCAGTCCGTTCAAAAACCCCAAGTGCAAGGAGCAAAAAAAGCTATCCGGACACGTCCTGTGTCCGGCCCCTGCGGGCTGTGTCTGCGCAATATTTTCGATTTGCCGTCCTGGCAATCGAATCAAGGTCGAAGCGTAGTCATTCATGCGTGAGAGTTCGAACTTTTTGCGGCGACGCAGCAATTGGGAGTTTTTCAACTGATAGCGAGGTGCGTACATGAAGAAATCTCTTTTCCTTGTCCTTACGGCCCTGTTTTTCCTGGCCCTGATCTTGTTTCCCGCCGCCAGTGTCCTGGCCGGAGACCTGGCCCCCCCGGCCGCTCCCGCGAGTCCGGACAGCGCCATGTTCACCCTGGAGGACATCTTCAACCGGCTGGACAGCGGCGCGGCAGGCAGCAAGCGTGACGGGGCCTTCGTCGAGCCGGGTGCAGGCCCTGTGGCTGGAACAGGCAAAACCCTGGATGAGGTGATGGGCAAGGCCCCGGCCGTGGATGATGCCGCCGGGGCCGGCGTTGCGAACGTCCTGGCGGGAAAGACGTTTTGGGGCCTGCTTTCAGGCGGAGGCTGGGGGTTGCAGACCGGCACCCTTGCGGCTCAAACACCGACCAATACCACCGTTGAACAACCGGCCGGCATTTACGAAGCCTTCAATCTCTCCACAGTGGACGCTGACCTGGTGGCTGGCAACATCAAGAAGGATGTGGTGATTTTTGGGATTACGGGCACGGCGGATGTGCCTTCGGGCAATGCCGTTGCCGCGGATGTTCTCACCGGGAAGACCTTTTCCAATGCGGGCGGGGTCGGCTTATCCGGCACCATGGCCAATGTCGGCCAGCAAAACATCACCCCGGGCACATCGGCCCGGACCATCACCCAGGGCTATCACGACGGCACGGGCACCGTGGCCGGGGATGCAGGCCTGGTGTCCGGCAACATCCATTCCGGCGTGACCATTTTCAGTGTGACCGGTGATCCCAATGTTGTGAACACCAGTTCAGGCGATGCCGCGGCCGGGGATATCCGGGCAGGCAAGAAGGCATGGGTGGATGGCGCAGAAGTTACAGGCACGCTGGATCCTGATGCCATCCCTTGCAGCGGCACCCGCTGGTCAAACACGGAAGTAAACCCCAACGGCCGCTGGTGCGACAACAGCGATGGAACGGTCACCGATCTGTTCGGCCATAACGGCAGGGGCAAGGGTCTGGTTTGGCTTAAAGATGCTGGTTGGGGTGGAAAAAAAGCATGGAGAGTTGATGGGAATAGTGTTGATGGGGCTGGCTATAATCCCGTTTATTATGATGACGCCCATACCCGGGCCGGCATTCTCTCGTCTACCATGTCAGGTAAACCAGGAGACTTAAATGACGGATCCGTTCTCGGCGATTGGCGGCTGCCGACTATTGAGGAATTGAAAGCGCTAACTCACGGAACAGATCAGATCCGTTCTGATACACCTGGACCGTTTTCCGGGGTCGAGTCGGACGACTACTGGTCAAGTACATCCAATAGCGCTCTTGCATGGCCATTTTTTGGGAAAATTGTGCTTATGTCCACCGGTGCCGATTCGGATAATGTTAAAGTTGGGGAAAACTACGTGTGGCCCGTCCGCGCCGGACAGTGAGTTGATTTGGACTTTGGATATTCGATCCATGAGGAGTTTTCCATGGGGCACCCAAGCAGACTCTGGTTGATGCGGTTACGCGGCCTTCCGGCCATCTTCATCATGCTCGGCCTCTGTCTTATGACCGGACAGGCTCTGGGGCAGGGGATTGATAGTACCCATAAATACGCCTGGTCCGAGAACACGGGCTGGCTGAATTTCAACCCGGCCCAAGGGGATGTGGCCGTCTATGCCACACACCTTGAAGGATATGTCTGGGGTGAGAATGTCGGCTGGATCCGTCTGGGCACGCATACCGGCGGCGGCACCCACACCTACGCCAACACCGACGAGACCAACTACGGCGTGAACCGCACCGGCAATCAGCTCTCCGGCTTTGCCTGGAGCGAAAACACCGGCTGGATCAACTTCAACCCCACCCACGGCGGGGTGAGCATCAACCCGGCCACCGGCGACTTTTCCGGTTATGCCTGGGGGGAGAATATCGGCTGGATCAAGTTTGCCGGAACAGCCTTGGACGATACCGTGTATAAGGTGAAAATGGCCGACACCGCCCCCACCGTGACCACCCAGGCCGTGACCGGCATCGGCACCACCACGGCCACGGGGCATGGAAATATCACTGATCTGGGTACTCCCAACCCCACTGCCTACGGGGCATGCTGGTCCACCACGGCCGATCCGACCACGGCTGACAGTTGCACTGACAAAGGCGGAGCTGCATCTACAGGCGCTTTTACTGCCAATATCACCGGCCTGAGCGCTGGTACAACGTACTATGTGCGGGCTTTTGCCGCAAATACGGCGGGCACGAGCTACGGAGATAACCGACAATTTACAACAACACTTGCAACCTACACCGTGACCCCCACGGCCGGGACCGGCGGCACAGTCAGCGATGCAGGGACCTATGCTCATGGAACACAGGTCACTGTCCAGGCTTTTGCCGCCAGCGGTTATGTCTTTGTCAACTGGACCGAGGGCAGCACCGTGGTTTCCTGCGATGCGCAGTACTCGTTCAGGGTCACGGGCAACCGCACCCTGCGGGCCAATTTCAGCCCGGTGCGGAGCCAGTACACCATCGCAGGGGCGGCCAAGCCCGCGAGTTACGGGACGGTCAATGGTTCGGGCCCATACAACCACGGGGCCAACGTGACCATGACCGTCCTGCTGTCGCACCAGGGTGTTTTTTTGACCAATTGGATCGAAACCTGGCCGGGGCTTGCGGGTTATTGCGTGGTCTCAGAGGATGAGCAGTACACCTTCCCGGCCACCAGAAACCGCAACCTCACGGCCAATGTCCGGCCCAAGACCCTGCCCGGCGTGCTGATGCTCCTACTGGACGAATAGCGCGTCTGCATCCATATGAAATGGCCTGACAAAATAAGGGGCGGTTCTGATGTTCTTGCATTTCTCAGGGTGTTGCATACAGTCATGCCATGCAGTGTAAAAATGCACGCGTTTTACTCGTGCTTCACGCCAAGCTCGCAATGTCCTTTCGGCCGTTGCCTGACGAACAAGCCCTGCCCCGCAACACTCTCCTCTACGGCATGAAAGACCACAGCGAGGTACGCACATGAACAAAGCCCTTTCCCTTGTCCTCACGGCCCTGCTTTTCCTGACCCTGACCACAGCGGCCCTGGCCCAGACCGCAACGCAACCGGCAGGGAGCGGTACTGCCGGCAACCCCTACCGGATTGCCAGCCTGGAGAATCTGTACTGGATCAGCCAAAATTCTGGTGAATGGGATAAGATCTTCAAGCAAACCGCGAACATTGACTTTGCTGATGCAACCCCGGCCATAAACACATGGGACAGCGGCGCAGGCTGGACGCCCATCGGCGATCATTCATACCACCACTTTTACGGCACTTATGACGGCGACGGGTATACTATCAGCGGGCTGTTCATCAACAGGTCCGACCACCACCAGGGGCTGTTTGGGTATGTAGCAGGTGCCACTTTCAAAAACATTGGCTTGATTGATGTGGATATTACCGGTTCCACTTATGCCGGCGGGCTGGTGGGACAATTACAAGGCACAGTGGATAATAGCTATGTCACCGGGTCAGTATCTGGAGACTCCAACGTCGGCGGACTGGTGGGATTTAATACTGGCAGCGTGACCAACTGTTACGCCACAGCGTCAGTATCTGGAGACTCCAACGTCGGCGGACTGGTGGGATCAAAATCTGCTTCGGGCACCGTGACCAACTCCTTCTATGATACGAATACAACCGGCCAGAGCGACACAAACAAGGGCACACCCAAGACCACGGCACAGATGAAAAACATCGCCACGTTCAACGACCCGGATGCAACTGATGGGCTTACAACAGCTTGGCCCATAGTAGAAGGATGGGCAGCATTTCAATCCCCAAACAATATCTGGGGCATCTGCCAAGGGACAAACAACGGATACCCCTTCCTGTTGTCACAGTACAACACGAATCCGTGCATCTACTCGCTCTCTGTACGATCATTCGGCGCTTCCAACGTATCCATCACGGCCAACCCGGCCATATACGGCGGAACGACCAACTACGCCAAGGCGGGCATCCTTTTCGGCACAACCATTACCCTGACCGCGCCGGCAACCAGCGGGAGTGAGGGCTTTTTGTCTTGGACCGACTGCAATTCCACGAACCAGTCCGCCAGAACCTGCACCATAACCATGAACGGCAGCAGGACGGTCACGGCTCGATTCGATGGAGACAGGCCCAAGGCCCAGCCCGGCGTGCTGATGCTGCTGTTGGGTGAGTAGTTCCGAAGCCAAGCTAAAGTGAAAATCCAGGCAAGGGCGGTTCCATGGGGGCCGCCCTTTCTCATGGATAGCTTCTCAGGGATGGGATGGCCCCGCGAAGTTGGACGAACCTCAATGCCCCCCAATCTCTTGAAGGAAGATATCTCATTTCAGGCAGGGATCTGCTCGACCCGGGCCTCGACGTCGAAGTGGTCGTGACCCGTTTGCTCCCGTTCCCTTCGTGTTCTCCGGCGGACCGTGATGAATTGGCCGGTGGGCTGGCGGACCCGGTCTTGGCCGGTGAACAGGCTGAAGGCCACGCTTCCCGAGCCGCAGGCGGTTTCCGGGACAAAGGAGTCCACTGCCGCGACGTAAACGTAAGGAATGATGGCGTCGTCGGAGAAGTGGATCGCGCCGAAGGCCGGGAGGTCGAAGCGGCCGCACAGGTCGGCCACTTCGCGTTTGATCCGGGGGTGGTTCGTGGTGCTGCTTTGGGCATGGCCGTCTGATGTGGGGTGGAGAATGAAGCCGATGCCTTCCAGGAGGGCGATGTTGTCGGTCAGGGACCAGCGCAGGGGGATGGTCACGCGGGCGGCGTGGGGCGTATTGACGAAGTCCACTGATTGGTCCAGCCCGCTGACCCCGAGGGTTCCATTCGGTCCCAGGGTGGAGGCGAAGGCCAGGGTGGCGTTGATGCAGAATTCTCCACCCATCATCTCCAGGCGCGGCGGATGGGCCTGGTGGTCCACGAAGCCGACCTGCTCCACCTCTCGAAGCAGGTCCGCGGCCAGGGACGCCCGGCGGGCGGGCGGACAGTCCCGGACCAGGGCGGTGGCGTTACCCCCGGCGATGAGGAATTTGCGAGTCGTCATGGCGGACGGGCGCGTCAGGTTTGGGGCGCGGACGACGGCTTGCGGCGGCGGGAACGCTTGCGCGGCGGGCGGGAACGCTTGATCTCGACGTTTTCTCCCGCTGTTTCGGTTGCCGGATCGTCTTGTATCGCCGTCGTCTCGTTTGGTTTTTCGACGCCGGCCTTCACCTGACGGCGTCTTGGCCTGCGAGGCTTTTTAGCGGCGGTCTTTTTCGTGCTTTCGGAGTCCGGGCGTTGGGCTTCGATTTCCCGACGCAGAACGTTCCAGGGTTCGAGGCGCTCCGGATCCTCGCCGGCCACGCGCAAGCCGATTTCATGCAAGGCCAGGGTCTCGGGAAAGGTTTCCTGGGCCACGAAGCCGCGTTTGGAGAAGCGCTTGCGCTTGTCCGGGACGAATCGGGACTGGTTGGCCATGACCTGGATCATCCGCATGGTCATCAATTTGGGCATGCTGATCCGGATGCAAATGGGCGTGAGCAGTTCGGTCAGCCGGAGGTGGAGCGGGAGCCGTTCCTGCTCCTCGTCCCGAGCCGCTTGTTCACTGAGGATTCGGTTCATGGGGGCGAAAAACAGGGTCGCGAAAATCAGGACCGGATTCAGCCCACCCCTGTCTCTGATCCGGTCGTCCAGGCGGCCCAGCCAGGACCACAGGACGGGTTCCCGGTTTTGCGAGTGGTCCTGGTCCAGATACCGCGCGATTTCCGGGAGCAGTTCCCCGAGCAGGCCGGTTTTGTAGAGCAGGCGAACGGCTTGTTCCCCGGAACCGTAGGCAAAGAGCTTGATCAGTTCCTCGAAGACCCGGGGCGGGGCGGCCTTGAGAATTTCCCGGTGATGGCGGAGGATGGCGTTGAAGGTGGCCGGTTCGATCCGAAAGCCCAGGCGGGAGGCGAAACGCACGGCCCGGATCATGCGCACCGGATCCTCCCGGAAGCGGATATTCGGGTCGCCGATACAGCGGATCAATCGGTCGCGGATGTCGCTCAACCCACCAACGTGGTCGATGACGGAAAACCGCTTCACCTCGTAGAACAGGGCGTTGATGGTGAAGTCCCGGCGCAGGGCATCCTCTTCCGGTGAGCCGTAGCAATTGTCCCGAAAGACGTACAAATCCCCGTCTCCGTCGGCATCCGGCTCGGGACAGCGCCGAAAGGTGGAGGTTTCGATGATCTGGTCGCCGAAATGGATATGCGCCAGCCGAAACCGGCGGCCGATGATGAAACAGTTCCGAAAGGCCTTCTTGATCTGGTTGGGCGTGGCGTTGGTGCCCACGTCGAAGTCCTTGGGCTCGCGCCCGAGGATCAGGTCGCGCACGCCGCCGCCCACCAGGTAGGCGGTGAACCCTTTGCGGACCAGCCCGTACATGACCCTCAGGGCGTCGGGATGGATGTTTTTGCGGGAGATGGGGTGTTCGTCGCGGGGAATAATTTGTGGGGGCATGCGGGTGAGGAAAACGTAAAAACGTATTGCTATATGCGGTTACAGGGAATGTCGGCCAAAAATTCTTCCATCAGGTCGTCCAGGGTGGTTCCGTATTCGTGCAAGGCAAAGGCGGCGCCGCAGGACCCACAGCGCAGGGCGACGGCCCGTCAGCCGCGCCGGGCGTGCAAGCGATCGCCGCACTTCCGGCAACGGAGTCGGGTGCGGATGTCTTGGATGGGCGGGAGCATGGGAGTCCTTGCGTGTCGCGGTAAACTTTCGGTCACGGACGCGACCATACAGTGAGACCGCGGAAAGTCAATTCCGAGGCCGTAGGGACCAGGGCCGCGTCCAGCACAGCGGCGATCCGCCGAGCGGTCAGGGCATTCTGGAAATGTTCGCCGAATCCGGCATGTTTGCTCACGTCTTTCCTCTTTTTCATGACATTGGTCAGGATATCCGAATTCCAGCCCGCTGTATTTTCAGATAAAATTGTGAAGGGTCAGCCTGGGCGTCATGCAGGGAGAACGGATGGATCTCCAGAGGCAGGTCAACCCTTCCGCGATGCTTGCCGAATCTTTGCATGTCAAAATATGGAATGCCCTGGAAATCCCTCAAAGGGATTCATTCAATCGGATCGGATCAAGAATAATAGAAATAGACAATACGAATGTTTGATGTTGATAGATAAAGCGTATTTGACCTGCCTGGATACTCTTCTGTAGGGAAGTGCGGAAATGAAGATCCATTCTCTTTCCCAACACTAAACCTGAAATGGAGAAACCCCTATGCTTGCGAAACACGGCAAGGTTTTTGTTCTGGCCTGGTTTGCTCTGGTCCTGATCGTTTCACCGGTTCTGGCCGGGAATCTGGACAGGTTCACCGGGATGGAGGGCTCGCTGGATATCGCCGGAGGCACGGCGCACATCCCGGTGATGAATGAAGCGGCCAAGCGGATCATGACGTTCAATCCCAAGGTCCGAATCACCGTGGCCGGCGGGGGCACGGGGATCGGCGTGCAAAAAGCCGGGGAAGGGCTGGTGGACATCGGCAACACCGGTCGCCCCCTGTCCGATGAGGAAGTGAGCAAGTACGGACTGCGGTCGTTCGCCTTCGCCATCGACGGCGTTGCGCCCGTGGTTCATCCGGATAGCCACGTCGCGGATCTTACCGCCCAACAAATCAGGGACATTTTCGGCGGTCGGATAACGCGCTGGAGTGAGGTGGGCGGCAACGACGCGGCCATTCACGTTTACGGTCGTGAGGAGGCCAGCGGCACCCACGAGGTGTTTTGGGGCAAGCTGTTGAAAAAGGAAGCCGTGGTGGGTACGGCGAATATCATCCAGTCCAATGGAGCGATGAAAGTGGCCGTCTCTCAGGATCGCAACGCCATCGGGTACATGAGCATCGGGCACATCGACGATACCGTGAAGCCCCTGGCCGTGGACGGGGTCGTCCCTTCCCAGGAAACCGCCATTGACGGCAGCTACCCGGTGATTCGACATCTCTTCATGAACACCAAGGGCGATCCCGAGGGCCTGACCAGGGCGTTCATCGATTATATCCTGAGCGAGGATGGGGCCGGGATCATTCGCGCCTCCGGCTACATCCCGCTGCAGTAGTTATCAACAATCGTTTTTTCATGCTATCCGAATCCTGGATTCGGCGTGCCCTGTGCGCCGCCGCGACGACATGCGTCGCGGCGGCCTTCTGCATCCTGCTGGTCCTGGTTTATCTTGTGCTGCCGCTGTTCACCCCGGGCGGACTGGGCGCGGTTTTTTCCTGGCAGTGGCTGCCGTTTCAAGGCCAATTCGGCATCCTGCCGATGGTCACGGGATCCCTGCTCCTCTCTCTCGGGGCCTTGACTCTTGCCACGCCTTTGGCCGTGGGCGTTTCCTGCTTCGTCCAGGTGCTGGCGCCCAGGCGCGTCAAAGGCCTTTGTCTGGCCATGATCCATTACATGACCAGCATTCCCACGGTGATCTACGGCTTTGTCTCGATTTTTCTCCTGGTCCCGTTGATGCGCGAATGGTTTGATCGGGGTACCGGCTTTTCCCTGCTCACGGCCATGATCGCCCTGACCTTGCTCATCCTGCCGACCATCGTTCTGGTCTTTCACGCCACGTTGCGCGAAGTGGACCTCACGGCCCGGACAACGTGCGCTTCGCTGGGTTTTTCCAGACCGTCCTATATCCGACATGTCCTGCTTCCCTTGTCCCGGCGCGGCCTGCTGGCCGCCGTCATCCTCGGTTTTGGCCGGGCCGTGGGCGATACGCTGATTTCCTTGATGCTGGCCGGCAACGCCCCCATGGTTCCCGGCTCACCCCTGGACTCCATCCGCACCCTCACCGCGCATATCGGCCTGGTCGTGGCCACGGACAGCCAAAGCACGTTCTACCATTCCGTGTTCGCCTCCGGCCTGATTCTTTTCCTGATCATGATTCTGATCAATCTGGCCTTGCGTGGACTGGGCCGCTCCTACACCTCATGACGCCAGGAACGCGACTCCGGATTGCCGACAAGGCCACCGTGGTCTTTTGCTGGGCCGCCGCAATGGGCACGGGCATGGCGGTTCTCACCGTGATGGGGTTTCTCCTCTACCGGGGGGCGGGCGTACTGGGGCCGGAGCTGTTCTTTGGACAGACCCACTGGTGGGAAGCCCTGACCGGAGCCCGACCAGTCTTTGGCGGCCTTTGGCCCGCTCTGGCCGGAACCTTGCTCCTGGTGGCGCTGTCCTGCGCCATGGCCGTGCCCGTGGGCATTGCCGGCGGCATTTATCTTGCCGAGTACGCCACCCCGCGCTTTCAGGGCGTGGCGGGGTTCGCCGTGGATCTGATGGCCGGCATTCCTTCCATTGTCATGGGCCTGTTCGGGTTCAGCATGATCGTCGTCCTGCGGCATACCTTCGCCCCCCAGGCCAAGACCTGCCTGTTGCTGGCAGCGGTCTGCATCGCTCTGCTCATTTTGCCCTACCTGGTCCGGACCACCCAGAACGCCTTGTCAGGCCTGCCGGATCACCTGCGCCTGCTGGGGCCCAGCCTGGGTTTCTCCACGTGGCGAAATATCCGCCATGTCCTGTTGCCATCGGCCGGACGGGGCGTCCTCGGCGGCGTCATCCTGGCCATGGGCAGGGCCGCCGAGGACACTGCCGTGATTTTACTCACCGGAGTCGTGGCTCAGGCTTTTTTACCCCGGAGCCTCTGGGATAAATTCGAGGCCTTGCCCTTTCGCATTTACTATCTGGCCGCGGAACACCGCACAGCGGGTGAACTGGATCAGGCCTTTGGCACGGCCCTGGTTTTGCTGACGCTCACGGGGCTGCTGTTCTGTCTGGCCTTTGCCGTGCAGAGAACCATGGAAAAGCGATGGAAAGTATAAAATGACACCGCAACCTCTCTTGGAAATCAACGACCTGACAGTGCGTTTCAGTGGTCAGGCCGTTCTGTCGGGAATCAACCTGAGCATCCATCCCGGCGAACTGGTCATGGCCGTGGGGCCGTCCGGCTCCGGCAAGACAACGCTGCTGCGGGCCGTGAACCGGCTGAACGAGGAATTCTCCGGGTGCGAGACCAGCGGGCGGATCAGGATTCATCTGCACGGTCGCTGGCTGGACTGCTACGCCAAGGACGTTTCCCTGCCCGAACTGCGTCTGCGCATGGGCATGGTTTTCCAGCACCCCAACGTATTGCCCTTTTCCATCTACAAAAACGTGGCCCTGCCTCTGCGCGTTTCCCTGGGGCTGGACAAGGCAATGGTGGAGCAGCGGGTCAAGCAGGCGTTGAAGGATGTCTGGTTGTGGGACGAGATCAAGGATCGCCTGCACGACAACGCCCTGAAACTATCGGGCGGGCAGCAGCAACGGCTTTGCCTTGCAAGGGCCCTGGCCTTGGAACCGGCCATTCTGCTTTTGGATGAACCGACAGCCTCCCTGGATTTCAAGGCCACCAGGAAAATCGAAGCGTTGTTTCAGGATCTGAAACAACGCTACGCCATCCTTGCCGTGACCCACAGCCTGGGACAAATGCGTCGCTTGGCGGACCGGGCGCTGGTGCTGCGCGATGGAGAGCTGGTTTCGGAGTTATCCCGGGTCGACCTCGAAAACCAGGAGAGTTGCCGGCGGATCATGGAGGAAATATTCTGAATCAGTCCATATGGGCCAACGGTTGAGCCTTTCGAGGCATTGCCTTGTCTCGCTCGGGCCGTAAAACCGCCGGACGATGAAGCCTGCTACCCCCGAAGGGTCGCCGACAGGCGCAGGGGGTTCGCCAAGAGATCAAGGGCGTCGCAAACGGATCGGCAGACCACGTCGGCAACGGCCATGGTCCCCGGCGCGGCTCCTTCCTCCTGGAGCAGGGCGATGCCCAGGGACGCGGCTTGCAGCATCAGGGCATCGTTGCGGCCGTTGCCCACGGCGACGCACCCGGAAGGACCGAGGTTATCCAGATACGCGGCTTTGGCCCTGGCCTGCCCGGACTCCGGGATGACCGAAACCGCACAGACGATTCCCCGCATCTGGTCCTGTACGCTGCCGAAGGTGTCCGCCGTGAGCACATGGATCTCCAGCATCAGCGCCAGACCGTCCAGTCGTTCGCGCACACCGGGCAGCAGTCGCCCATCCAGGGCCAGGGTGCCATTGAAGTCCAAGACAAGATGCTCGAGAGCCAGGGGCTTCCAGCCGGGTACGTCGATATGCAGCATGGCGGTATCCTTGTAAGTATTTCACGATGAAGATCATTGCCGGTGGCAGGTTGCCGCGCTTCGGGCAAGCACGATGAAAAACCCGTGACGCGAGTTTGATGCGTGAATGCGCAAAGAGTCAACACGCGGCCGTCTTGCCCGTCCGGGCACACAGGCCCCGAAATATTTCCCCGAGAGGCTGCTGGTCGATGAATGAATGGAGGGGGCGGTCGTAGTCGTCGTCCAGGTATGCCCAGCCCTCGGGTGCGTCTTCGGAAATGGCCTCGATTGTGAATACGGCGAAAAAGAGACTATAGAATCATAATATTATAATTTTGCCTCAGATTCCAACATTTCAAGCAATTGTGCGACCAAAGCGCCGTAGGCCGGGTCGGAGCGCTTTCTTGGGCGGGGCATGTCAACGGGGATGTCGGCGAGGATTTTGCCGGGGCTGGCTGACATGACCACGATGCGGTCGCTCAGGTAAATGGCTTCATCCACGCTGTGGGTCACGAAGAGGATGGTTTTGCGGTTCTTGTTCCAGATGGTCAGCAGTTCCTTCTGCAACAGTATCCTGGTGTGCGCATCCAATGCGCCGAAGGGTTCGTCCATCAGAAGGATTTGCGGGTCGTTGGCCAGGGATCTGGCAATGGCCACTCGTTGCTGCATGCCGCCGGACAATTCATAGGGATAAGAATTCGTGTAGGCGTCAAGGCCGACCAATCGCAGATATTTCATGCCGATCTCGATCCGCTCCCTTTTGCCTTTTCCAAGAAATTCCGGGCCGAGAACGACGTTGTCGATGACGTTGCGCCAGGGGAGCAGGGAATACTCTTGAAACACCATCCCAATTTCGTGGCTGCTTGAGGTCAGCAGTTTGCCCTTATATGAAATTTTTCCTTGGTAGTCCTTGTCCAGCCCCGCGACCAGTCGGAGCAGGGTGGACTTTCCGCAGCCGGAAGGCCCGAGGATGCAGACGAAGTCGTTCTCGAAAATGTCAAGGTCAATGCGGTCAAGGGCGTCGATCCGCTCTTTCTTTTCCGTGAGATAGGCTTTGCGGACGTCCGACAGGGTCAAAATGGCGTTGTTCATTGAAAATTCAGGAGGTTAAGTTCTTAACGTTTGATGTCTTAGCAACTTGTCAAGTCGATTTATGAACCCATGAGAATTTTTTATGTTCCAACAACCGGAACGAGTAGTCCAGCAAAACCCCAACCAAGCCAATCGAAATAATTCCAGCAATGACTATGTCGGTGCGAGCCAGTGAATAGGCATGCATGATGACATACCCTACTCCCGAAACGCTACCAGGAAGCATTTCAGCTGAGACCAGACACATCCAGGCAACTCCCAGTCCAATACGCATGCCATTCACGATAGATGGAGCTGCCGCGGGGATAAGGATTTTACACATAATGTCTTTCTCACTGGCACCCAGAGTGCGAGCTGATTCCAACAGTGTTTTTCTTGTATTTCTAACACCATGTATTGTGCTTGTCAGAATTGGAAAAAAAGCGCCCATAAAGATGATGAACAGCATGGCTAACTGTAATCTTCTCAGATGCACAAAAAGTGGACTCGCATCAAACGGAAAAAATGTCGCCAAGCTTGTTATGCCAAACCATGCCAGGACCAGAGGAACCCATGCCAGTGGAGGGATTGGGCGGAACATGCCAAAGAAGGTACTGAAGAGCTGGTTTATCAGTGGCTTGTATCCCATTGCCAAGCCAATAGGCACCGCGACAAAAACAGCCAATGCATATCCAACAAGTACCCTGGAAAAACTGGTCATGACATTGTTCAGCAAAGAACCTAGGCTGATTAGTGGCGCAGTAGGGTTGAGTAATATATAAAATACTTTGTCTACTGTAGGAAGGGCAATAATGTTGTCGATGGATAATGCGATAATTTGCCACACGCCTAAAAATAATAAAGGAGTTGCAAGCGAAACAGCTAACTTTTTTAACAATCTTAAACCCATGTTGATATGTTTCGTTGAATGGCGTTTATTGGTGGGGAGGTGAAAAACTATTCACCTCCCCACCATTTGGCTTTGTTGTTGCCTAAACGCAGACACTCAAGTGAATTGTTAGTGATTTGTAAACCGAAAATCAAAAATTTCCGATTTTACTTCTTCAAAATCAAGGTTTTGCATCTTACCATTGAAATGTCCTGTGCCGTTCAGAAAATTGTAAAGGACCTCGGTGCCTCTCATCCAACTCTCTGTCGGAACAACTGTATAGTGGACGGTTGACAACTTGGCGGCCTCCTTGGGAACGCCGATCCGTTCGGAAACAATGGTTGCGGCTTCGTCCCGATTGTTATTGAGAAAATCGGCGGTGAAACGCATTAGGTCAACAAAAATCTGCATCTCATTTGGATAATTTTCAATAATGTGTTCACTGGCGACTAGACAGCAACATGGAAAATCAACGAAGTAGTCGAGTGGTGGAAATTCCGATGATTCAAACACAATATTACCAATGCCTTGGTGTTCAGCAACCATTGGGAAAGGGGATGGTCCGATCCAACCTACGACTTGGCCGCTGCTCATCGCCGTCATGAAGTTTGCTGTGGACCGTAGATTGACCAGTAGCACATCGGCCTCGGAATTTTCAAAATCTTCCGTATAGCTGATTCCATTTTTAGCAAGCGCGGACTTGATAATTATTGTCGCTGAACTCGTAGGCGATATATAGCCGATGCTTACTGGAGTCGTACTTTGCTGAATATAATTATAAAAAGTATCCCAGTCTTTTACGCCTGTATCTTTATGAAATACAAGGGAATTCCCGCCAAGGTGGGCCGGGCCTAATACTTTTATTGGTACGTCCCTGTCCCGGTTAGACATAACCACTGTTACTGAAAACATCGAGATATCAAGCTGCTTTTGTGATAGCATTGTGGCCGCTTCAGCACCGCTGTTTGTGACGATCATTTCGATGTTTGCTACTTGATCGCCATTCTTGGAAATAAGCCTGTATACCTCATTGTTAATCACGGTCTCCAGGTATGGCCCTTGTCCTTTAAAAGCTTCAGCCTTGTGCGCAGCGGCTATGCTCAGCAGGCTGTGATCACTGAAAATATATCCTACACGGAATGTTGGAATTTTATCTCTGCTTTTCACACTACTTGAGTATCCAGCAAGGGGAAAAAGTAAACTGATAAGAATTACGGATATTACAATGGGCATAAAGGTTTTCATGCGATTTTGAAAGGCAAAAATCACACTTGCAACGACCAATAATTTGCGGTTCTTATTCATATTCGTTCTCCATGTAGATGTAAAAAATATAATGTCCAAATCCTTCAATCACAATACGTTCTAGCTGTCTTGATCTGCGTCAGAGCATCTCGAGATAGGCCTCTATGCGAACCCGAAGTTGTTCCGTGTCGCTTTCAGCGTAATCAGTTTCCAGATGGAGAGCGGGAAAGTTGAAAGTTTGTGTGACGAATTCATTTACAAGAAATGCTTCAATGTTATAGGTGTGACAGGCTTGCCACGTCAGATCGATAACCCCGTCAACCTGAAATTCGCGAATCATCTCCTCCAGCAACGTAAAACGGCCTGGATTGGGACTCATTACCGAACAAGGGATGGCGAGGTATTGCTCGGCCAGGGCATCCAGGGGGTCTTTGTCTTCTGAAATGGAAAATATTTTTTTATAGCCGGAACAATTTTCAAAGGCCACCACATCGGCACCGCTTTGTTCAACAATCTTCACAACCTTGTCGCTGCCCACACCCACGGGAACCCCGGTTAACAGGATTCGTCGACGCTTACGGTCCTGTCCGCCGCTCACGGAAAACGCCCCGGCACATGCCTCGGCAACCACCCTTTCCATCAGATTAATTGCTTTCTCCTTGTCCGCCAGAAAACCGATTTTAGTGAGCAGTTCCAACAGCACTGAACCGCTGAGCGGGGCAGGCTGCTTTTTGTTCAGATCCATAACCGCCTTTCGCATGGCGCGGAGCCGGTTCATCAAGCGGATAGCCCGTCTGAGACGTTCATCGGTAATCTCTGTTCCGGTCTGTTTTTCGACGATGGCCTTGAACCGCTCAAGTTCGCTGCGCCACAAGGCAAGCGCCCTGGGGTCGTCTTGATTCTGTGGCAATTGCAGCACATAGGTGGGTTTGTATCGATTGAGCAGCTCGAACATCTTCTTTTTTCCGTCGCAGGTGGTATCTCCGATGATGATGTCAGAATACCGAAAAAACGGGCACGTATCGCTGACAGCAAACCCAAAACTGCTTTTGATCAAGGGGCAAAGATTGCGGGGCAAGAACTCCTCTGCCGCAGCGACAGGCTCGTTGCGCGTGCCGCACAACGGCAAGGGGATGGCCCCAGCTGCTAGAGCGATTTCCATGGGGGAATAAAGGCAGTAGAAGCCGATGGCTGAGCGCCCTTCAGCTTTGGCCTGTTCCAGTTCCAACAGGTTTTCTTCAGCGATTTGTTGTAATGAATTGATCAGACTGGTCATTATTTTCTCTTAAATTCTTCAAACGGTGAATGTGTAGGTTCATGCCTATAAGTGATACTGTCAGTGAATCATTAATTCACCTTCCTATATTCTTGTTTATCACCTCCCATCGCAGACGTTTTAGATGTATTTCCATCTTGCCGCACGTTTTGTCAGAAACAAAAAACCTCGATCTATCGTCAGACCCACCAATCCTGCCATGACCATGAGCGCCATGACCCTGGGGGTGTCCATATATGTTTGAGCTGTTACCAGTGCATGGCCAAACCCGGACCGGGTGGCGATGAACTCTGCTCAGATGACGCTCATCCATCCAGCGCTTAAGGCCAGCCTCATGCCGGTCATGATTGAAGGAAGAGAACTGGGCAAGACGATATCAATCAAAATGCTGCGATTGCTAGCGCCCATGCTGCGAGCCGCGTTGTAATAATCCGTTGAGATGTCCTGAACCCCGGCTACCACGCTGAGCATCATGGGGAAAATGCCGGCAAATGCGATTAAGAAAATGGTAGGCCCATTCCCCAGACCAAACCAGATGATGGCCAGGGGCACCCAGGCCATGATGGGAATTTGGCGTAATGATGTGATTAACGGGTCAAGGAAGCTTAAAAAAGTCCTGGAATAGCCCATCACGAAACCCAGGGGCAGACCGATGACAACAGCGACCAGAAAACCCAAAAAAATTCTCCAGAGGGTGATCAATAAATCCGCGTGGATTTGAGGGTCCAAAGCTGCATGATAAAATGCCTTGGCGGAAAGCCAGGGTGAGGGCATCAGGAGTGTTGATTGGAATGACATGGCTGCCAATTGCCAGATCGCCAAGACGATGATCACACTGCCTACCCAGTAAAAACGGGAGAGAATACGGGCATGTTTACTGGAACCCTTGTACAGCTTTTCAATTATGGCATCGCGGTCTTTCAGATAACTGAAGGTATGTACGTTTTGCCTGCTTAGGTCTTTTCCGCGATCGTTCTTTGAGTTTTCCATATTACGTTCCAATAATTTATAGATGATCTCTTGAGTAGTGGTTTGAACGGCATTGAAAGGGGAATCGTCGAAGTTTAGAGCTTGATAGCCTTGTACAAACTATCGAGGATCACAATTGCAACTGGCCACAATCGGCAGAAAGACAATTCCGGATTGTTGCTTCCAAATATCCGCCTCATTGCCAGTTGTTGTGACTCTGCTGTAACCATCAATAGCCGACTGGAGGGTTTTTGTATTATTGAGTTCAATGGCAGCGGCGGTGAAAGCTGACAACAGCCAGCCCAGGTCGGGAATATTTTGTCGGACTACTAAAACATACGTTTCCACATATTCTAAAAAACCACCAACCTGAATTTTATGACCAGTCAAATTGGTGGAATCTTCGATGTCCACGATTGCTGCATCAACCTGGCCCGACTCGTAAGCCACTCCCAAAGCCATCGGTGAAATGGGCAAGATTTCTACGCCTTCACCAAATGCTTTTCGTGCAATGCTGACCTGGTATTCACGATGTTGAGCAATGCCGACCTTTCTGACCTTTTCCGGGTCGCGGGTCACAATCACAACTGAGTTGGCCAGAACGGGCCCTACTTCCCAGAAACGGCTATCCTTGGCCACAAGTTCCGCTGCCGCGGTCGGGCAGAGAATCGCTGCATCCACCGCTAGAGAAAGCAGGGCAAACTGCGATATCGCGGCGCAACAGTCTTCAAGGGAAAAAATCTCGTAATTAAACGAACGGATAAGGTTGTCAGCATCGACATGATGAACAAGATAATGCACCAATAACCCACCAGCTCCGCTGGGGACGCCGATGCGGATGCTTGAAGCATCCTGATTTGCACGATTACATCCACAAAAAAGCACGGTTAAGCACAGGGCAGTCGCCACTGCTGCCCTGGCATAGTTTGCGGTCAATGCGCGATACCCCATCGAAACTGCATTAAATTGTATGCCTTTTGGTGGCGACGTCAGTCCAATCTTCCAGGCTCATGCGATCAGGGAAATAGGGCTTCACTTTCTTCTCAATAAATTCATAAAAATCTGGAGCACCGATTTCCTTGAGCAACGTATCGTCCATCCATTCCGCGGGGGGGGCTGTTTCCTGAAATTCCGGCAAACCTAAACTCTTTGAGTAGGCAAATTGTCTCTCCTTCTCACTGACATCATGCCTCCATGTCATGCTTGTTCCTTCCGCATTGGTTTTGCGCCAGATGGTTTTGATGGCAACAGGCAACGGTACTTTGAAGTCAGAGGCAAATGTTTCGGCAGCCTTATAGGGTTGTTCATAGACAAACATCAGGGCATCGATGTGAGTTTTCAGACAAAGTTTGGCAAGTTCACGGTGTTGTTCGATAAAGGCATCCCGCATGACCAAGTCGCAACAAGCTCCCCAACTGCCGTCCTGCAGGAGATGATTGGTCGCGACAATCCAACCCACATCCGAGTATTCCGCCATGGAGCCCCACGGGTCACAACAGGTGTAGCCGTCAAGGTGTCCGGCCATCAGGGCGACATATTCATCTCTATCAGTCATGACATACACGTCGTAGTGTTCAAACTGCCATGGTATATCCACCTGGGTGGCACAGTTGCACCAGAATGGGTTGGGGTGAGCGCCGAGTGAAACACGCTTGCCAATCAAATCCTTGGCTTCCTTGATATGGTTGGCGGCAACCAGATACCATGACCCGCCACGATGGTTATTGGCCACTACGCGGATTGGCGCGCCATTGCGAAAGGCCCGCTCAATGGTCGTGGTTCCCACATACCCCACGTCCATGTGCCCGGCGGTCATCGCCTGCGGCACTTGCCCATTGCCCGTCATCCGGAAATTATTGACGCCATTGTTCATGAGCAATCCCCTGTCACGGGAGATTGGCGCGGCAACCATGTGATCGCAGTCGTAATATCCTATCTGGACGGAATAATTATCCTTGCCGGCAACTTCTTCTTTCGTGCAGCCGGTAAGCAGAGGGACCGTTGCTCCAGTGAGGGCAACTCCCATGAACGAGGAAGCCCTTAGGAATTCCCTGCGCGTCATGTTTTTTATATTGTATTTGTACATTTGCTCCTCCCGTTTTTTATGGAATTTTAGAATGTTGGGTCTAAATAGTTTTCGATTTGCCGAGTCCTTTAATCTATGCAAGAGCATAATTGCATTCTAATAATCTAAACCGTACTCTTGCTGTATTTTATAGCATGCCTCCTTTTAGAATTCATTTTGACTGTGCAACAAGTCCGAGACATCAACTATCATTTCCTTGTATGCCCTGGATGTACGATCTCTAGGCCGTTCCAGGTCAACAAATATATCCTTGATGATGTATCCATGCTCTGACATAAGAATTATTCGATTGCTAAAAAATATAGCTTCGTCAACATCGTGGGTGACCATGATCACTGTAGCTGGGTCTTGAATAAGAATGCTTTCCACATCCGCCTGCAACCTGCGCCTCATTTGCATGTCCACTGCCCCCAGGGGTTCATCCATTAACAATACCTTGGGGTGACAGGCCAGGGCGCGAACCACCCCGGTCCTTTGTTTCATGCCGCCGGAGAGTTGTGCTGGATAGATATGCTCCTTGCCTTCCAAATTTGCCAGCTTGAGCAGGTGCTTCAAGCGAACCTGACGGTCCTCGGCACTAACGCCCTGTTGCTTCATGGGGTAGAGGATGTTGTCTTGAACTGTCATCCAGGGAAAAAGATTGTAGCTTTGGAAAACAAACGCCCTGTCAGGTCCAGGCCTGGTTACGACAGCCTGTCCGACTTTCACTGATCCGCTGGTGGGCTGGAGGAAGCCGGCGATAATACTCAGTAAGGTGGATTTGCCGCAGCCAGAAGGGCCTAAAATGCTGACAAATTCGTTTTTATTTACATGGAAATCAAGATCGTGAAAAACTACGTGACTCTCCCGTCCATTCGGGTAAAGTTTGGTCAATTGTTCTACCGTCAATTCGTGCATTGTCAGTGGCTCCAGAATTCTCGATGCGCCTAGTTGGCTTGTGCTCATTCACGGTCCATCAACAGCAGTCAGCCATGCCCTCGCTAAACAAATCCACGATCTCGCCGTCCTCGACGCGAAAAATTGCATACCCGATGAAGGGGCCTTTTCGGCCTTGGACGAGGAATTCAAGGGGAGGTTTGTTATCGATGTCTTTGAACTGAATCATTTGATCGGAAACCGGGGCCGGTACCGGATCGCTGACGAAATAATCAGTTCCATGGTTCAAAAGAACACGCATTTCGTTTTGACCCTTAACGACTTGGTAAATAACAATCAGGTCTTCCTGGCCGTTATCATTCAGGTCGGCTTGAGCGTATTTCAGGATGGGGTTTCCCGGGTAGCTTTCAGCAAAATTGCGCAACAGTGTGTTATGGTTCAGAACATCCGGGCAGAAGTCTTTCTGGTCCCCAAGCGGTGGCGTGGCCAGTTCGGTACAGCCGGAAGCAGAAAAAAGGAGAGCTGCGGCAGCCAACATTTTGATAAAAAATAAACATTTCACGCCACAGCCCTTTTCCAAAGCGTCGTCATCTGTGGTTTATATGCCCTCAAGAAAAGCAACAGGATGAACACCGAGCAGAGGATTTGGACAGGTTCCGGGATGGAAACAATTAAACGGTTGGCCAGTCCAATTGCTTCCTGTCCTTTTTCCAGATTGTAGAACGGGACAAAATCAGGCAACAGCAGGAGATTGGTGAACCAGCCAACCACCAATGAACTGGAGACCACCAGGCCGCTGTAGATCAGCACCGCCCGTTTCCCGATCATTTTATAAATACTGATCAATTCAGGAAGATTGGTGGCCGCCCCGGTCATCAAAAAGGTGATCGCAATGCCGGGCGAGGCCCCGGTGGCCACCAGGGCAGCAACCAGGGGGATATGTCCGACGGCGCAGACATAGATCACCGCGCCCAGCAATGCGATGCCGAAAATGGAAATCATCCCGGAATGGCCAAGATATCCCTGGATTAAATGCTGGGGGACGCCAACAATAAGTATCCCGGCTAAAATGACACCAAAGACGATGTATTTACTGACCATGGTACCTAAATCTAATGATCCCCACTTGAGGCCGATGAAAAGCCTTGTCCCGATTGAGACCTGTTCTGTTCCTTCCATGGCTGTCGGTTCAATCTGAACATCCATGCCCGGTGCATGCAGCTCCTTGCCGGCCAGGGCATTCGCTGTCAGCCCGATCGCTACTGGCACAAGAAAGCCGGTGATCAGGTAAATCGTGGCGATCTGCGGACCGAGCAATCCGTAGGACAGCAGAACGGCAGCCGGATTGATGATGGGAGTGGCCACCATGAAAGCCAAGGTTGGGCCGAGATATGCCCCGGTATAGTACATGCCCAGACCCAGAGGGATAACCCCACAACTGCAAATGGGCAGGAGCATCCCTGAAAGCGTCGCCTTGAGGATCGCCGCGAGACCGCGATTGCCCAAGGCTCTTTGAAATTTGGCCGGGTCGAGAAACTGCCGAAGCAGGCCCGCGGCGATAAAGCTGACGATCAGCCAGGGTGCGACACTGCGCAGGATGTGCCAGGAGGTGAAGACAAGGTCCGCGAGCAAGTCGGAGATCATTGTTTCAACCTGCCATAGCCTGGCTTATGGCCTGCTCGATGATCTCTTTGGAGAGGTTTTCATACCTTTTCACTCCGTTGATGATCATCGTCCCCTTGCTGATCATCCCGTATTTTTTCAGGTAGCCGAAATCCTTGCCGGCATTATAAATAAAAACATCGATATCATCCCCGTAACGGGCGGCGATATCTTGGATGGTTGCTCCGTGTTCGTCGCAACAAGGGCAGGTATTGATAAATTCAATTTGAACTTTGGCCATTTTCATTACCTTTTCGAAAGCGTTAGAGGGTGATGACCTGACTAAGGGCGACATCCTTCAATGCCGCATGTAGGTCGGGGAAGCACCCCAGACGAGCGGCCGCAACCAGATCGTCATTGATTTTTCGAACAAAAGCCCATTTGTCGCAGGCCATTATCAATATGCCTGTTTCTTGAGATATTTTTGTCAGCCGCTCGCCGATATCATTCCCTTTCACCAGCATGAAGGTATTATCGACAAAAAAGAACATTCCGACCACTGTTAAGCCGTGTCCGCCCTGTTTCAGTTGGGGGAGAATCATGTTGCTGAGAATGTAGTGAGAATTTTGGGTAGAGAAAACATAGGCGACATTTATAATTTCCCTTTTTTTTTTTTAGTGATCAGGCCATCAGGGGCACAAAGAATCGCGCCGCAAAGTCAATAGCCTCGTGTAAGGTGAACGTTTCTTTGTTGTTTTTATCCTCATCCAGCCATGATTCGGCTGTTTGCCGGTCTTTTAAGAACATCATTTCCATGCACAAGCTGTTTGCACAGCAGGAACAGGCATTGGCCGCTCCCCAGATGATTCCAAAGTGGATATCGCCAGCTTCATCAGTATTTTGAATCGTCATTCCAGCCTGTCTGATATTAATAGGAGCCCCTGTTGCCCTACATTTTGAAGAAATTTCTGTGTCAAATCCAAACATCGGACTTACCGCAAGAGCGTCAAGGGCACACATTGCGTTGACTATGTTGCCATTAACCATGACCTTATGTTCACGATCCTCCATGGTAAATGGATACGCGCCGATTGGATCGCCGGAACATGAAAAGACCATCATATCGTTGCTTTTAAGGATTTTCATCGCTTCATCAATGTTGACGACATGCTGAGCCATTTCACTTTTCGTCAATATTCTTCCTTTTTCAACAAAAGAACGGAGCACTTTCCGATGCAGCTCTTTTATCTCTTCTCCACAACTATCCTGCTTTGCTTTCAGAGGGAGAACACTGATCAATCGATCCAGGGCGCTATCAACTTTTACACTCATTACAATCTCCTTATGATATTCGTTTGGTCTTTTCTCCGTAATGGTCGTTAACAGGTCATTGCCGTACGTTTCCTTGCCGTTCAGCAGCAGGAGGATCGTGCAGCACCCGCATGCCGAAGTGATGCGCAATGCCCACCGCACCACCGGAAAATTTCATGAAATCACGTCTCGTCAAATGGATCTTCAACGAACCTATCATCGCCTTCATGGTTGAGGGTTATGCCTGTTTAGTAGGTCAGCTCTTTTCCGCCCAGTTCTCGAACCTGGGGAAGCACTGGGGTTTTGGCGTTGTCATGGGAACATTTCCTTGGCTGATGAATCGCTGTGGGAGGGCGTTGCAAATGATGGCAAGCCAGGCATTTCTTACTGGCCGGTTTCTTTCCTCAAGCAGTACCGTGCGGCTCCAAGCGCACCGACCATGTCCGGTTCGGTCGGGACGATGATCCGTGTTTTGAGCCGCTCCTCCAATAACCTGATCACGCATCGGTTGTGGGCCACGCCGCCCGCAAAGCAGAGTGGGTGCTCCAGGCCGACTCTGTTGAGCATGGCCACTGTTCGTTCCACAATGGCCAAGTGAAGGCCCAGGGCGATATTTTGCGGCTGTTCACCACGACCCATGAGGGAGGTGGCCTCGGATTCGGCGAAAACAGCGCACATGCTGCTGATTTGCACCTGTTTGTCCGCGGTCAGGGCGAAGTCGCCGAACTCCTCGATGGGGACTTGCAGAGAGGTGGCCATGATCTCCAGGAATTTGCCCGTACCGGCGGCGCAGCGGTCGTTCATCTCGAATTTTAGCACCCGGCCCTCAGGCCCTAAAGAGATGACTTTTGTGTCCTGACCGCCGATGTCCAGAATGGTGCGCGCTTCGAGGTACAGCCTGGCCGCTCCCAGGGCATATGCCTGGATTTCAGTAATTGCGTCGCATGGATTCAGGATGCCGCTTTCCGCGAACAGCTTGCGGCCGTACCCGGTGGCCGTGATCCGCCGTACTCCCACTCCCATGAGGATATCGCGGCATTGCCGTAAAGGGGCGAAGGTGGTGGGGGCTTTGGCTTGGTGCGTGACTTCCCCGGTCGGGCTGAGAACGACCAGTTCGATGGATCGGGAGCCGATGTCGATTCCCGCGGCTATACCGGTATTATCAATATGCAACATAAGCGAACAGTTTCCTCTACAGGGTTGGCGTGTCCTCGATACAGATACTTTCCCAAAGGGAGGAGGCCATCTCCTTGCTGTTAGCGCATCTTCGGGCTTGATGTCTAATCAGGAAAGTAAATGCATGTCGCTACTTTTTATTTCATTTTTCTATGGATTGGCGCTACGTGAGCGTATTTCTATGTGGTAGGATGATTTGAGAGAATCAAAATTCCAGATTGCAAGGACATCCTTCGTGATGATGTTTCCATACATTCATTGTTATCAACTCTATATGGACTTATTCAATCAATGAATACATTTATTGAAATTTAATCAAAAAAAACTATGCAAAGAAAATCATATATATATTTTTTATAAAGAAAAATTGACAAGCCATTTTGTCAAAATTTGTAAGAATATAGTGAATTAAGGTAAATAATGTATTTAAAAATATAAAAA
>NZ_PZKN01000043.1 GCF_003046795.1 Desulfonatronum sp. SC1
ACAATGCAGCAGATGCGCACACTCCATTCATGTCTTTGTTGGAATGCCGGGGCACGAAAAGCGACCCGCAAGCTTGAGGAACCAAGCGACGCCCAGGCCCAGATACTGAAGGCCATGGGCTACGGAGTGAGCAGTGGGGTCTTACAGGAATTGGCGACTTAACACACCGAAATCACTTGCGTTTCCAAAAAAAATGACGTTCAATCTGTTAAACTCCTGTTTGAGTGTATAAAAGCCCAGAAATCCTGGGCAGACAGGCAAGATGCCTGTCCCACTATTGTGTTTCCTGGGAGATTCTCTAAAAAAAACGCCTCCAGCTTTCCATGAATAGAAAGCCTGGAGGCGGTTTTCCAATGGGACTTGCAGCGAGAAAGACCAGCTACTCGGCCTTCTTGGCCCGGGTGGTTTTCTTGGCCGCGGGCTTTTTTGTTGTGGTTTTCTTGGTTGCCGTTCGTTTCGGAGCCGGTTTGGTTGAGTCCGAGGGCGTTTTTGAAGCAGCTTTTGAGGCGGCTTTGTCGGCAGCCTTGGTCGCGGCCTTTTTGGGCGTGGGTTCGGAAAAGTCCGGGAGCGGGCCTTCGGTTTCCTCGAAGTCCTCGGCCACCGGGATGAAGTGGCGGCACTCCTTGACCGGGCAGGACAGGTAGTTGCCGCGCTTTTCCGTGTGGCGGCGGAGCATGATCGGGAAGTCGCACTTGGGGCAGGGCTGGGCCACCGGGGGGGCGGGCATGGCCGTGGTGCAGTCCGGGTAGCGGCTGCACGAGAAGAACATCTTGCCGAAGCGCGAGCTGCGCTCCACCAGGTCGCCGGTGCAGCCATCAGCCGGGCAGGGCACCCCGGTGGAGTAGGATTTGGTGTACTTGCACTTGGGGTAGGAGCCGCAGGCATAGAACCGGCTTCCGGTGCGGGCCTTTTTCAGGACCACGTCCCCGCCGCAGTCCGGGCAGGTGCCGACCTTGACCGCCTCTTCCTTGGGCAGCTTCTCGATGGTCTTGATCTTTCCGGACTCGTCCCGGGTGAAGTTGCCGGTGAACGAGCAGTCCGGATACCCGGAGCAGGCCAGAAAGGCTCCGGCCTTGCCGAACTTGATCACCAGGGGCTTGGCGCATTCCGGGCAGGGCATTCCGGCGTCGATCCCGCCCTTCACCGCGGCCATGTCCTTCTTGGCCTTGTCCAGGACGGGATAAAACTCGCCCGTGAACCGGCGCATCAGCTCCACCCAATCCTGGCCGCCCTCGGCCACCTGGTCCAGGGACTCTTCCATCTGGGCCGTAAAATCCACGTCCATCAGCCGGGTGAAATGCGCGGTCAGTTGATCCGTGACCACGTAGCCCAGTTCCAGGGGCACGAAGTGGCGCTCTTCCTGGGTGACATACTCCCGGTCCAGCAGGGTGGAGATGATCTGGGCGTAGGTGGAGGGCCGACCGATGCCCTTTTCTTCCAGCTCCCGGATCAGCGAGGCCTCGCTGTAGCGCGGCGACGGCTGGGTGAACTTCTGTTCCTTGAGCAGTTCCTGGAGCCGCAGTTCCTGCTTCGGGGTCAAGGTGGGCAGTTCCTGGTTCTTATCCGCCTCCCCTCCGCCGTAGACCTTGAGATAGCCGGGAAAAATCAGCCGTTCGCCCTTGGCCCGCCACTGGGTGTGGGCCGCGGCCACGGTGATGGTGGTGTCCCAGAACCGAGCCGGGCTCATCTGCGAGGCCACGAAGCGGGTCCAGATCAGCTTGTAGAGCTGGTACATGTCCCGGGGCAGATAGGCCTGGAGCATTTCCGGGGTCAGGGTCACGTCCACGGGCCGGATGGCTTCGTGGGCTTCCTGGGCGGATTTGCGGGACTTGAAATACCGTTCCTTTTCCGGGCAATAATCCGGCCCGTAGGATTCCAGGATCAGCTTGCGCACGTCCTTGATCGCATCGGGCGAGGTGCGCACCGAGTCGGTCCGCATGTAGGTGATCAGGGCCTGGATGCCCCGGTCCCCCAGCTCCACGCCCTCGTACAGGCGCTGGGCCAGGGACATGGTCCGTTTGGCCGGATAGGAAAAGCGGCGGCTGGCTTCCTGTTGCAGGGTGGAGGTGATGAAGGGCGGGCCGGACTGACGCTGCCGTTCCTTTTCATCCACGGACTCCACCACGAAGGGCGCTTTGGAAACCGCGGCCTCCAGCTCTCCAGCCTGGTCCGCGGAGCCGATGTCCGGCTTTTTGCCGTTCACCTTCCACAGGTCGGCCTCGATCACCGCGGCGCTCTTGTCCGCCAGTTTGACCTTGAAGACCCAGTATTCCTTGGGCTCGAAAACCTGACGCTCCCGCTCCCGGTCCACGATCAGCCGCAGGGCCACGGATTGGACCCGGCCCGCGGAGATGCCGCGCTTGACCTTCTGCCAAAGCAACGGCGAAAGCTTGTAGCCCACCAGCCGGTCCAGCACCCGCCTGGCCTGCTGGGCGTTGAACAGATCCAGGTTCAGGGTCCTGGGATGCTCCAGGGCCTCGCGCACGGCCCTGGCCGTGATCTCATTGAACTGGATCCGCTTGATCCGCGGATTGGCGTCCTTGATCAGCTCGGCCACGTGCCAAGCGATGGCCTCGCCTTCCCGGTCCGGGTCCGGGGCGAGATAAATCTGGTCCGCCTGGGCCGCCAGTTTCTTGAGCTGCGCCACGACCTTCAGCTTGCCGGGAATCACCTCGTATTCCGGGGCGAAATCGCCCGTTTCATCCACTCCCAGCACCTTTTTCGGCAGGTCGCGAACGTGACCCACCGAGGCGCTGACCTCATAATCCGGTCCAAGAAACTTCTTGATGGTTTTGACCTTGGCCGGCGACTCAACGATGATCAAATCTTTACTCATAATGCGCAGGGCAAATACCCATCCCTCGGCCCCATGGCAAGCCCCCCCGCCATACCCTTTCCCGGGCGGACTTGTACTCGCTCCCCACCCGCTGTCTGAATCGGCATCGAAATCGAAATCGTGATCGAAATCGAAAGCATTTCCAGGAAAATGACGTTATCACGGGATGATGCGCGACATTCTCCGATTTCGATTGCGATTGCGATTTCAATGAAAACGGATTCGCCCGCCACCCCCTTTCCTCGGGGGATGACAGCGAACCCGAGAGCGGATAGGTTCACACGGCTGTCTTGCCCCATCTCAACGAATCCTTGGAGAATATTCATGAAAATACTGATCACCGGCGCCGCCGGGTTCATCGGCTTCCATACCGTCCTGCGCCTGCTGGAGCAGGGGCACGAGGTGGTGGGCCTGGATAATATCAACGATTACTACGACGTCCGGGTCAAATACGGCCGTCTGGCCCACTCGGGGATCGCGGAGTCCGACATTGCCGTGAACCGGACGATCCAGAGCACGGTCCACCCCGGCTACCGCTTCGTGCGCATGAACCTGGAGGACGGGGCCGGGCTGATGAACCTGTTCGCCCGGGAAAAGTTCGACCGGGTAATGCACTACGCGGCCCAGGCCGGGGTGCGCTACAGCCTGACCAATCCCCACGCCTACATGCAAGGCAACTTCGTGGCCTTCCTGAACCTGCTGGAAGCCTGCCGCCATCACCCCGTGGAGCACTTCGCCTTTGCCTCCAGTTCCTCGGTCTACGGGCTGAACCAGACCATGCCCTTTTCCACCCGCCACAACGTGGACCATCCCATCAGCCTCTACGCGGCCAGCAAGAAGTCCAACGAGCTGATGGCCCACACCTACAGCTATCTCTACGGCCTGCCCACCACGGGCCTGCGCTTCTTCACCGTGTACGGACCCTGGGGCCGTCCGGACATGGCCCTGTTCCTGTTCACCAAGGCCATTCTCGAAGGCCGGCCCATCGACGTTTTCAATCACGGCCAAATGCGACGCGACTTCACCTACGTGGACGACATCGTCGAGGGCGTGCTGCGGGTGATCCACCACGCGCCCCAGGGCAACCCGGATTGGGACGGGACGGTGCCCGACCCGTCCTCATCTCCGGCCCCCTGGAAGGTCTACAACATCGGCAATTCCCAGCAGGTGGAACTGATCCGGTTCATCGAAGCCCTGGAAGAAGCCCTGGGCAAGAAGGCCGAAAAGAACTTTCTGCCCCTCCAGCCCGGCGACGTCCCGGCCACCTGGGCCGACACCGCGGACCTGGAGCGCGACCTGGGCTACCGCCCGAACACTCCGGTGGGGGTGGGCATCCAGCGCTTCGTGGACTGGTATCGGGATTTTTTCCGGATCTGATCCGGCCAAGAGTTAGGAGGCAGATATGGTCTCGATCCTCACCCGCTATCTGAAATCGGTATCGAAATCGAAATCGAGCGTCATGCCCAGGCAGGCGACGTAACCACGGGGTGATGCACTACATTGTTCTATTCCGATTTCGATTTCGATCGCGATTTGGATTTTGATGTGAGCAGATTTGCCCTGGGGTCACGAACGCGGAGAGTCACTTATGACGGAAACCTATGACATCCTGGTGATCGGCGCTGGCCCGGCGGGCTATGCCGCGGCCCTGGAGGCCGCGGCCCTGGGCAAGTCCGCCGCGTTGGTGGAACGGAACCTGCTCGGAGGAACCTGCCTGAACAGGGGCTGCATCCCCACCAAGCTCTTTCTCGGGGCCACGGCTCCCATTCCCGCCATGGCGGCCCAGTCCCGCCTGCGCCTGGGCCAGGGGAGCTTCACAGTGGACATGGCCGCCCTGCAAAAACGCAAGACGTCCCTGCTCGCGGCCACGCGCCAGGCCATGACCAAAACGCTGGAAACAGCGGGAGTACGGCTGATCTCAGGGGAAGCGGAACTTCGCGGGCCGACCCGGGCCGTGGTGCGATCGGCGGACGATTCGCAAACCCGGATCGACTTTCACCGCCTGATCCTGGCCCTGGGCTCGTCACCAGGCTGGCCGGAACTTCTGACCCCGGACGGCGAGGCCGTGCTCACCTCGGACCACGCCCTGGACCTGGGCAGCGTCCCGGAGTCCCTGGCCGTGATCGGGGCCGGAGCCATCGGACTGGAAATGGCCCAGTTTTTCCAGCGCATGGGTTCGTCCGTGACGCTGATCGAAGCCGCCGAGCGCATCGCCCCCACCGAAGATCCGGAAATCTGCGCCCAACTGGCCTCCATGCTCAAGCGCCTGGGCGTGACCGTCCGGGCAAACGCGACCGTCTCCGCGCTGGAACGAACGGCGGACGGAGTCCGCGTCCGTCTCGGTGCGGGAGAGGAAGTGTCGGCATCCAAGGTGCTGGTGGCCGTGGGCAGAAAGCCCAACACTCACTTTCCGGGACTGGAAACGATTCTTCCGGCCAGGAAGAAAAACGCTCTGGAAGTGGACGAGAATCTGATGCTCAGCGAGCATATCTTTGCCGTGGGAGACTGCAACGGCAAGACCCTGCTGGCTCATGCCGCCGAGGACCAGGGCCGGTTCGCGGCCCGGTACGCCGCCGGGAAGATCTCCGGCCCCTACGCGCCGGGCCCCATCCCGTTCTGCATCTACGGTGATCCGGAGGCTTTCCGGGTCGGCCCGACCCTGAAGGATGCCCAGGCCAAGAACGTATCCTGCACCGAATCCAAGGCCCAGTTGGCCGCCAACCCCGTGGCCCAGGCAGCCGCGGCGCCTCACGGCCTGGTCAAAGTCCTTTGGCACGACGATACCGTGATCGGCGTCAGCGCCGTGGGCCACGGCGTGCTGCACCTGGTCACGACGGCCACGATCATGGTCGCCCAAGGCTGGAGCCGATCCCAGGCCGAAAACCTGATCTTCGCCCACCCCACCCTGGATGAAACGCTGCGCTACGCCTTGCTTGCGAATCAAAAATAAACCTGACAATAAACAACTCGCCCATATCATCAGCGCTCTCCAAAATACATCGTCAATAGAAAGAAAAATACGGGAGAATACGCATGACAACATTAACTGTAACGACGAAAGGGCAGGTAATCCTCCGAAAAAAAATCCTCGAGCACCTTGGGGTGGAGCCGGGTCAGAATATCGAAGTCGATCAATTGCCAGGCGGACGGATCGAGGTCAGAGCCGCTCGACCGAACAACACCATAGATGCTTTTCTCGGACTGCTCTCCAATAAGACAAACAAGAAAGTGGCCACAATAGAGGAAATCGGTGATGCCGCGACCGAGGGCTGGGCTGGACGGCCATGAGGATAATCGCCGACACCAACGTCTTGGTTCGCTGCGTTGTCCATGACGACAAACACCAAGCAGCGATTGCGGCAAAAATCCTGAAAGACGCAGCCGTGATCGCGATACCCGTACCGACTTTGTGTGAGTTCGTTTGGGTGTTGCGCAAGGTCTATGGCGTCGCCGACGGCGATATTGCCGCCGCGATCCGAACTTTGATCAACACGAGAAATGCCGAACTCAACCGCCCGGCGGTCGAAGCTGGTTTAGCTTTGCTCACCGCCGGCGGCGACTTTGCCGACGGCGTTATTGCCCACGAGGGAATCTGGCTGGGGGGCGAGACATTTGTTTCTTTCGACAAAAAAGCAGTTTCCCTGTTGACGAGTCAAGGGAAGTCCGCAATCGACCTTTTGGCTGGTCGGCACACGACGCAGCAAGAATAATGTTCCGCACCCTTACTCCTCTGGTCCTGGCGTCCGGCTCACCTCGGCGCAAGGAACTTCTCGCCAATCTGGGGCTGGATTTTTCCATCCACCCGGCCCTGACTCCCGAACCGGCCTTCACTCCCGGAACCGACCCCGAGGCTTTTGCTCTGGACGCGGCCAAGGCCAAGGCGCGGGAAGTGGCGGCGCTTCAGCCGGAGGCCGTGGTCCTGGCCGCGGACACCATCGTGGTGTTGGATGGGGACGTGCTGGGCAAGCCGGTGGATTCTGGGGAGGCCCTGGCCATGCTGGAACGGCTGGCCGGGCGGGAGCATGTGGTGATTACGGGCTGCTGCCTGCTGGATCCAAAAAACGACGATGAGCAACATTTCGCCGTGCGGACCACCGTGTGGATGCAAAACTTCGGGCCGGAGGTTCTGGCCGCCTACGTGGCCACGGGAGAGCCCATGGACAAGGCCGGGGCCTACGGCATTCAGGAGCGGGCCGCCCTGCTGGTGGACCGGATTCAAGGTTCCTACACCAACGTGGTCGGACTCCCATTGGCTGAGGTGGTCCAGCGCCTGCTAAACCGCTCGATCATTACTCCGCACCGCCCTTGAAAATGCGGTCTCGGCCCGCGCACGCTCTTCACTCTTCACCCCTTGCCCCCTTCTTCCCCACCGGCGCGAGGTAGACCGCGAACTCCTCCTCGCCGTCCACGCCCAGCAGATGATCCACTTCTTCCTGGTCGTAGGCTGCAACGGCGCACGTTCCGGCCCCCACGGCCTCGCAGGCCAGATAGAGATTCTGGCAGACATGGCCCGCGTCCAGAAGAATGACCCGATGGGCGGTCAGGCCGTAACGCCACTCCATGCGTTCGGGAATGCAGGCCCAGACAAAGGTGACCGCGGCCCGGCCCACGAATTTCTGGCCGTAGGCGGCCCGGGCCAGCGCGGACTCCATGTCCGGCACGTCCCGGACATGGACCAGTGCGTGGTCCAGGGGCAGGTAGCGATACAGCCCTGGAGCCAAGTCCACAACCTTATTGATGAACAGATAGGTTTCAAAACTGTGCCGGGCGCCTGCCGAAGGGACAGTGCGCAAGGCAGTGCCCTGCCCGAGCATCTTGCGGATCCCCTGGGTGGCCCAAAGCAGAAAGGCCAACTCGACCAGGGTCAGTTCCTCGTCGGAATACCTGCGCCGACTCTCCCTCTGGGCAATGGCCTCGATCAGAGGCGTACGCCCCATTGAATCCGGCCATTGGTCTGGAGCGGACAACGTAATTTTTCGAGGTTCGAGAGGGGCCGGTTTCTGTACCGGAGGCGGGGCGAGCCCCAGGTTTTGGGCGGTTCTGGAAAAATCCGTCTGCTTGCGCAGGTGGTCGGTCAAGAACAGGCGATGAGCCCGCAAGCGGTCATCATTCATCGGCTTGCTCCTCCGTCACTGGCCCATTCTCTCCAGCCGACTCCTCCAGCAAGGCCCACAGTCTTCTCTCCAGTTCCTCCAGGCCCGTTCCCTCCAGAGCGGAAACCAGCATCAATCCGGGCCGATCCCGTTCAGCCCGCTCCCGCAACCAGGCCAGACGATCCTCGGGCCAGAGGTCGATCTTGTTCACCACCAGCAGTTGGGGCTTCCGGCTCAAGGCCGGGTCGAAACCGGCCAGTTCCTCGTCCAGCAGGGTGAAACCGGCCCAGGGATCTCCCTCCTGACCATCTCCCGACGATTCGGGTCCGGCGATCTCCTCCACGCTGAGAACATGCAGCAGAAAGCGGGTCCGCTCCACGTGCTTCAGGAATTTGTGTCCCAGCCCGCGCCCTTCATGGGCCCCGCTGACCAGTCCGGGAATATCGGCCAACACGAGCCGCTCCCCGTGCTCGCCCTGCATCACGCCCAGATTGGGGGACAGGGTGGTGAACGGATATGGGGCGATCTTCGGACGGGCCGCGGACAGGGCGGAGATCAGCGTGGACTTGCCGGCGTTGGGCAACCCGATGATCCCCACGTCGGCCAGGATCTTCAGTTCCAGCCGAATCCTCTTTTCCTCTCCGTCCTCCCCCGGTTGAGCGAACCGGGGCGTGCGCATGGTGGCGGACTTGAAATGGGTGTTGCCCTTGCCGCCCCGCCCGCCCTTGGCCAGGACGATGGTCTGGCCCGGAACGGCGAGATCCACGATCAGCCGGCGCTCTCCGTCCTCGCCCACCTCGAACAGCTGAGTCCCCAGCGGAACATCCACGATCAGGTCCTCGGCGTCCGCGCCGGTCCGTTCCCGGCCCGAGCCGGGCTGACCATTACGGGCCTCGTAGACTCGCTTGAGTCGAAAATCATACAAGGACAGCAGCTTGGGTTCGGCTCGGAACTGTACGTCTCCGCCCCGACCTCCGTCGCCACCGTCCGGGCCGCCCTTGGGAATATATTTTTCCCGCCGAAAGGACACGCAGCCATGTCCGCCGTGGCCGGAACGCACGGTTACTTCCGCCTCATCTACAAAACGCATGGTTCACCTTTCCTGATGATTCGCCGTCGCGTAAACTCTCTTCACGAGAGGCCGCGACGGGTCATAATTTCTTGAATATCCAAGGGGTCACCCCGATGCGGAGCGCGGCCCAGGTTCAGGGCGGCTTGCGGACACTTGGAAACGCAGACCCCGCAGCCCATGCAGGCGACCGCGTTCACCTCCCATCCGTCGCCCCGTCGCTGGATGGCCTGGAACTGGCAATGGCTGGCGCACAACCCGCAATCAACGCATCGCTCGCGATCCATGGCGCAAACATACCCGGACGAGGCCAGCATGGGCGTCCCGCCCCGATGGGCCTGCATGGCCCCGCAACAACAGGAGCAACAGTTGCAGATGGCGTAAAACCTGCCAAGCATCACATCCTTGAAAAAGGCATGGTGAACATGGCCGCGGTCGTGTTCCGCCTTGAGGATATCCTGGGCCTCTTCCTGGGTGATCCAGCGACTTTTGTCCGGATGATGCTCGGCGATGAACCCGGCAAAGGGTTCCCCCACGATCAGGCAAACGCCCACCGGGACGCAGGGATTGGGGCTGGATGCCCGACACGGGCAGTCCAGGGCCAGGATATGGTCCGGGTTCCGCAGGACGATTTCCCGGGCCGCGGCATAGGGGACGACCTGTTCCAGGTCCCCGAGGTCGATGTCCCGGTTCACCGTCACCAATTTTCGGGCGTGGTCCAGGTGCAGCACCTTGCCGTGATAGGTGTCTGCAAAAGTTTTACGCCCAGGACTGGGAGCCCCGGGTTTGCCATCCGACGGCGTGGGCGTTCGAAACAGCGCACCCAGCGGCTTGATCGCCCGAGCCAACGGATGCCGCCCGGTCCCCAGGGCGATGTACAGTTGGGGCCAGCGACTGTAAACATACCCATGCAGCCACTTCCAGATCGAATAGTCGGATCTGGCGGCAAACTGCTCAAAGTAGGCGCGCGTGCCCGGCTTACGCAAAAAACGTGACAGCATTGCGGATCGTCGGCCTCAGGCCGTGTCTTTGGTCCCGGTATGGGTGAAGGCGTCGGCGTGCATCTTGTAAAAACGGCCCATGTCCGTCGCGATTTCCCGCCCGCAGGGGCAGACCAGCATGCCGTCGCGCTCCTGAACGTCGAAACGCTTGGAGATGCGGGCCTTGTGGCAGCGCAGCACCTTGCCCGGCCCAACCTTCTTGTACTTCCACAACTTGGCCTTGCAGCCGGAACATTTGATGGTCAGCACGGCGGTTCGGTTCGGACGCGCCCGGCGCTACGCGACGCGCGAGTTGAGGCGAGGGGATCAGGCGGTTTCCGGTTCCGTGGAGTCAAAGGAAACCTCCACCACCAACGAGCCTTCGCTGGTGGTGAAGGGAATGGACAGAATCGGGGACGAGGTGATGTGGCTGATCTTGTGCCCCTTGCCGATGATCACCGTGGGGGTGGAGGCTTTGAGGGTCATGCCTTCCTTGACCAGATCCTGACGGGCCTGGCCGGCGATCATGTTCGTCAACTCGCCCACGGCATCCGCGATTTCATCGTTGATCTCCGTGTAGTTCTCGGCGAGCATGTTGTTGACGATCTTCAAAATCACAGCCTCATCCAGGGTCAACGACATCACTCCGTCCGCGGTCCCGGAAATGCCGATGGTCCCGGTAACGTCGCCCACCGCGGATCGCTTGCGATTGATGTACGGCTTGCCCGGCGTGACCTCCACCGAGGCCATCATGCCCAAGACACCGACAACCGCGTCCAGGAACGGATTGATGATGCCGACATCGTAGCGTGGTGCCATGAGCGCGAAAAAAGGAACGGCGGCCGACTACAGCAGCACGGCCGTAATTTCCTCGAAGTGAGCGTCGTGCATGCTCATCAACTGGGACAAAAAGCGTTCGTCCAGTTCCAGAAGGTTCCAATCCTCCTGGGTCATTCCTGGCAACGCATACATTCCACCGGTGGATATTTCCGCGACATTGGCCATGATGTCCGCAAGCTGAATGATGGCTGCTTCTCTTCTGGAAGCAGCCTTTTCAGGGTCATGGTGATGACCGATGAGGTCCTTCAGGGCTTTTGGAAACCCCCACTCGGCCAGCAACAGTTCCCCCACTTCAGCATGGTTATAATCCAAAATCGTGGATTCGGCCTCCACCAAGGGCACCATGTCGCTCCGGGCCAGAAGCAGCGCTTCAACCGATGCGTAGGCCATGTTTTTGAAAATGATCAATCGACCGACGTCGTGCAGCAGTCCGGCGGTAAAGTGGCGCTCCGAGGGCAGCTTCAGCTTTGCGGAGATCAATTTGGCGAACACGGCGCAGCGCAGGGAGTGCCGCCAAAACGTACGCATGTCCATCAACTCCGGAGGGATGTTCTTGAAGTAGTTGATGGTCGAGATGCCCAAAGCCAGGGTGGAAATTTCCTGTGCTCCGACCAGAGAAACGGCCCGTGAGACGGAATCAACCTTGGCGGTAAAACCGAAAAACGGACTGTTCACCAACTTGAGCAGCTTGGCTGAAAATCCCACGTCCGTGTTAACCACGTCGGCGATGTCCCGAGCCGAACTCTTGGGATTGTCCAGGATTTCACGGATCTTGAAATAAATATCCGGAAAAGAGGCCAAGCCGACTTCATGGCGGACGATTTGCGCGGCGTTGTCCACATCCTTGATGAACTCGTCGGCGAGGTGCTCAACGTTTTTGGCCCGCAGCGCGCTCTCGCAGGGCATTTCCCAACCGCTCAGTACAGCCTCGGCCGTGCGCTTCACGGCAATGGAGAAAAGACGTTTCAGGGCTTCGTGGTCCGGGTCGACATAGATGAAAAAATTCCGAACATGGCGCTCGGCCTGACGCATAGCTTCGGATTCGAAGTCCATGTCCACGGGCAAACGCACATACGCGGCGGGAAAACCGACTTGCTTGAGCAAGGTGATCTGCTCATCACCAAGCAGGGTACCGGACTCCAAAAGGATGCCACCGTCCACCCCCGGAATTTTTTTCGCCAATATCATGCCGGGAAGGAGATATTCCGTGCAGACTCTGATCACACCCAACCTCCGTTACGGTAAGAACTCTGAGCGAATCGCATCACGCTTCCTTTCTGTAAACAATCCCCCCCGGCTTGATCAGGGGCTTGAAGGCGCGAGAATGCTTGTGAATGGTTTCGGAGTGGCCAAGTACAAGATATCCCCCCGGCAGCAAATTGTCGTAAAAACCGGCGATGACTTTTTGCTTCATGGCGTCGTCAAAGTAGATGATCACGTTACGGCAAAAAATGATATGCGAACGCGGTACGCGCTTTACGGCCAGCTTGTCGTTGAGATTGATCAGCCCCAGGGAGACCAGTTTTTTGACCTTGGGGTGGATTCTGTATCCGCTGGGCTCCTTGGTGAAGTACCGGTTCGTGATATCCTGGGACGTGGTCCGCAAGGAGTGTTCCCCGTACAACCCCTCCCTGGCCTTGGCGATCATGTCCGGGGAAAGGTCATTGGCCGTGATCCGAATTTTCCAGCCAAGAATGGACATGCGCAAGGCTTCGTGGAGCATGATGCCCAAGGTGTAGGGTTCTTCCCCGGAAGAGCAGCCGGCGGACCAAATATGCAACGTCTTGTCGTCGGAGTTTCCGCGTTCTTCCAGGACTTCCTTGAGCACGAATTTTTCAAAGACGTCCAACTGTTTGAGATCCCGAAAAAAGCTGGTCTCATTGGTGGTGATCTTGGAAAAAAAGAATTTCAACTCCTCGTCCTTGTTCGGGCCACGCCGCAGGAGCATCGTGTATTCGCCGTAACTGCGCAGCCCCAGTTCAGCAAGCCTCGGACCAAGGCGATTTTCAAGGAGGTATTTGCGCCGTTCCGGGATGTCGATACCCGAAAGATCGTAAATGTACTGACGTAGTTCAGCGAACTCCTGGGTGCTGATCGCCGTCGATTGGCGCAAACTCAAGGTGCTTGGTGTGCTCAAAGCCATGGGCCTTTCTCGATGATTGAAGATGAGCGGAAAGTCAGGTGTAAAGCATCACTAGGGGGAAAAAGCTACCAAACCCCGACTAAAAAGAAAAGCGGAGAAAAAAAAAGTGCGAACTCCGGAGTCCGCACTTTTCATTACAGTAGTCACTCGCGCCGCGATGCTGCGCAAGTTCTTAAAACGTCTCGGTGAATTAGCTGGAGGGAACGATATTAACCCTGGTCTTGACCTTGCGTTGCCGGGTATAACGCTCAAACTGAACCACGCCGTCGGTCAACGCGAAGAGGGTATAATCCCTCCCCATGCCGACGTTTTTTCCGGGATGAAACTTGGTCCCCAACTGACGAACGAGAATATTGCCGGCCAAAACCTGCTGGCCGCCGAAGCGCTTCACGCCGCGTCGCTGGCCGGCGCTGTCGCGACCGTTTCTGGAGCTTCCTCCAGCCTTTTTATGTGCCATGATGCTCCTCCCTGGCTAGGCCTGAATGGATTTGACCTTGATTCGGGTGAATTCTTGACGATGCCCCTGCTTTTTCCTGGAATCCTTGCGTCGCCAGAACCGAAACACGATAATCTTCTTGTCTCGTCCGTGCTCCAGGACTTCACACGCCACCTTGGCGTCCGGCACGTACGGCTGTCCGGCCGCGGCCTCTTCGCCGTCGCCGACAAGCAGAACCTTGTCCAGGAAGACTTCCGCGCCGGTTTCGGCGTGAATTCTGTCGACCTTGAGGCTCGCTCCCTCTTCCATGCGGTATTGTTTCCCGCCTGACTCAACGATTGCATATTTCATTATCGGCCTCCCAAATGCAGAAACAGTCCTCATATGCGAAACACTTTCACATCGTCAAGGGCTTTTTTCGATGTTCACGAGATTTTCTTCCTCCTTTGGCGCCATGACAAGCCTCCAGGAGCGTCTCACTGGGTCCTCGTTCAGACCTCGCCCGCTCAGGCCCTGGCCAGAACAAGCAGGTCTACGCGCGTCGCCCCGCATCGCTTCAACTCTTTGGTCGCGGCTCGGACCGTAGCTCCGGTAGTCAGGATGTCGTCCACCAGCAGCACGGATCGTCCCCGGAGTTTGGCGGGCGAGGCCTGAAAAGCTCCGGCCAGGTTATGGACGCGATCGGCCCTGGGCAGGGTATGCTGGGGAGGCGTATCACGCACCCGGATCAAGGCATGGGGTTCCAACCGCCCATACTTGCCCTCGGATTCACCTTGGACCAATCCTCGGGCCAATTCCAGACTCTGATTGAATCCGCGTCCTCGCAATCGTCGAGGATGCAAGGGAACCGGGATGATCAGATCATGTCCGAGAGCGCCGCGAAATTCCAGGGAGCGACGGAGTAAGCCGTGCAGCACCCCACCCAGTCCAAGCTGGCCTTGAAACTTGAAACGCAACACCAAGGCCTTGAGGCGTCCCTCGTACGGCCCATAAAAAAAGGCTTCCTCCCAGGGCGGCGGAGTGACGCGACAATCCAGGCACAGTGTCATGGGTTCCGAGGAAACAGGAAAGATCAGGCCGCAGCGAAGGCAAAATCCCTCGGTCTGCCGCGGCAGTTCGGCTCGGCAAACGACGCATGCACCGAGCCCCTCACTCGAATCGCCGCCGCAAACTCCGGTCTTTCCTGGAGCATCCAAGTCCGCAAGAACTCCGCAGACCGGACACCGTCGCCCCAGCGCTGGAAAGCCGGATCGAAGAAAATTCGCTACAACGCCACGACACCGACCCACGACGCGCCGAAGTGAACTCAGACCGAATTCTGCTTGACCAAGTTCACCCATGCCTCACGACCAGCGGCAATCAACTCTTCCCCAGCCTGGGAATGCATGCGCAAGTCCTCGGATGCATCAATTCCGCGAAAGGCGTGGTGTTCCTGAATGGTGAAATTGAAGGTGGCCAGGAAATACTTCAAGGTCAACAGCGCCCCTTCGAACAATCGCTCGCCTTGACGCCGACCGGCCACCAGGTTGATCACCGCGGAACGCGGAGGGAGTCCCTTGAGCAGCGCATCCCCCCGCTCCCATCGCAGGTAGTAGGATTGGCTGCGGTCGATCCAGGCCTTGAACTGAGAGGGCAAGTGATAGAAGTAGATGGGCGCGGCGATGAAGAGCATGGGGGCCGACAGCAAGGCCTGAAACAGAGGCGAACTCTGATCCCGAGCAACCAGAAAACACTCTCCTCGTGGATCCTGTTCGCAGCGCATGCAGCCCAGACACGGATGAATGGCGAAGTCCCTGAGATAGAACAATTGCCCACGCCCTCCGGCTCGAAGCACCCCTTCCCGAAAAAATTCCGCCGCGTTGTCGCTGTTGCCTCCGCTGCGCGGACTGCATGAAAAAATCGCCGGCGAGGTGAAGTCGCCAACAGCGTAAGGCGCGACCTCATTCATGGAGTCGACGGGCTGCGCCATCTTCCTTTCTCCATCAACCATGCGGGCTACTCCTCAAAAAACGGATTGGTTCGTTTCTCTTCCTCAATGGTCGTGGCCGGACCGTGCCCGGGATAAACCACCGTCTCCGGTGGCAGGATGAACAGCCGGGAGCGGACCGCGTCAAGCAACGTCTCCAGGTCGCCTCCGAAAAAATCGGTCCGTCCGATGGATCCGGCGAAAAGCACATCGCCCACGAACACCGCGCCCAGCTCGGGAAAATAGAAGGAAAGACTTCCCGGGCTATGTCCGGGCGTGAACAAAGCCCGGCATTTCAACCCGATCAGGGTCAGTTCCCCCTCGTTAATGGGTTCGTACGCAAAAGGCTCCACCTTGGGCATGCCCATGTAATTGCCGCCGCCTATACCGCTGGCCAGCAACGGGACGTCTTTTTCCGGAACCCGAATGGGGGCCTTGGTGGCCGCGTGCAGGGCCTGGTTGCCGTAGAGATGGTCGAAGTGCAGGTGGGTGTTCAGAATCAGCCGGATTTGCAAATTATTGGACGCCGCGAAACCCAGGACCGCGTCCGGGGCACCGCCCGGATCGACGACCAGCGCTTCTTCGCCGTTGGCCACGAGGTAGCAGTTGGTTTGCAAGGGCCCCAGGGGAAAGGTATGCACGGATGGCATTTACAAAGCCTCCAAAAGAAGTTCTTCCAAGGGATGCCGCGAGGAGCCGCCGGCGCCGTCAAGCCGCGAGGACGGCTGGGTCGGATGCCCCAGAGCAATCACGGCCATCAGCCGGTACTCCTCGGTACGCAGTTGGAGCGCCCCCATGACCAGCGCCTCCTGGTTGATGATCTCACCCAGCCAGACCCCGCCCAGCCCAAGGCCGTGAATGGCCAGGAGCATGTTCTGAATACAGGCCCCGGCGGCTTGATGGTCCTTGCCTTCATGATACATGGCCGGCTTGTGCAGGAACACGACGATCAAGGCTTGGGCTTCGCGGACGATGTGGCCGTACTTCGTCAATCCGGCCAAAGCCGTTTGTCGAGGATCTCCGGAACGAACGACCAAATAGCGCCAGGGTTGGTTGTTCAACCCGCTGGGAGCCCAACGTCCGGTCTCCAGAATACGCCGTAGATCCTCGGTGTCCACGGCCCGATCCGTAAATTTTCGCACGCTGCGCCGCCCGAGCAGGGCCTGAAAAACGCTCATTTCGGCATGTTCAGCGGACATGACGACCCTCCGTAAAAAGGCGACGAGAAGCCGGTTCGTTCACTTCTTCCGCCGTTTTTCCTGAATGCGCTGGGCCGTGTACGCGCCCAGCCCGCCGCAAATAACCCCAAGAAAGAAAGCTCGGCCCATGTCGTATCCAAACCAGACCGCCATCAAGCCGATGGACCCCCCGATAATCGCGCCGCGAATCAAGGGATGCAGGCCTTTTTGCGAATCATGTGTCATATTGCACCACCGTTTTTTTTGATTATCCATACAATCCATCCCCCGAACTGGCAACCGTCTTTATAAAATACTTGCCGGGCCGAGCTTGACCAACAACCCGTTCTTGGAGGATTATAGAATTTTATTTTTTACGGGCAGCCCATGAAGCTTCCCACCGCATTGATTTTCAAAACCATCCATGACGCGCATCACATCTGATTTCGACAACCTCTCCGCCCAAGATACGGCTTCTTCCGACGCCTCCCTCCCAGACGGCGCTCGGAACCAACGGTTGACCCACTTTTTTTTTGAAATCGGCATGTTGCGTAAAACGCCGCGCACCGGGTACCAATTTTTGGGCTCCGGTCGGGAGAACGTCGCCGAGCACTCCTTTCGGACCACGGTCATAGCCTATGTCCTGGCCTCGCTGACTGGGGCGAGCATGGGACGGACCATGGGCATGGCCCTGTTTCACGACCTGCACGAAACCCGGATCGGCGACTTCAACTACGTCAACCGGATCTACAACAGCCGCAACGCCCTGTTGGCCCTGGAGCACGCACTGGAAGGGACCGGCCTGAACGAGGTGCTCCAATGGTGGCACGAACTGGAAGAAGAACAGACTCTGGAAGCCCGGCTGGTGCATGACGCGGACCAGCTTGACCTGATCCTGAATCTGAAGCAGGAACAGGATCTCGGCAACCCTTACGCCGCCAAATGGATCGACTGTGCCGTTCCGCGTCTGCGCACCGACGTGGCCAAGGCCCTGGCCGAAGTCATCCTGCACACGGACCACGCGGACTGGTGGTTCTCCGGTCCGGATCCATCCTGGTGGAGAAAATGAGAAGAACAGTATTCAGGAGACGGGAATCAGCAATCAAAGTGAAAGCTCCATCGCCCGTCCAAACCGTCTGACCCCTGAATGCCGACTCCCGCATCCCGTCCCCCCATGACCCAACTCATCTCCTCCCTCGGCACCGTCGCTCTGAACATCTCCCGGGAAACCGGCCGGATGATGATGCTTCTACTGGAAGCCGTGGGCTGGCTGTTCCGTCCGCCTTGGCGATGGCGGCTGTTTTTCAAGCAGATGGAGTTCATCGGCGTGAACTCGGTATTCGTAGTCGCCCTGACCTCGCTGTTCACCGGCATGGTCCTGGCCCTGCAAACCTACTACGCCTTCCGGATGTTTTCCGCCGAAACCCTGGTCGGAGCCACCGTCGCTCTGTCCATGACCCGTGAACTGGGGCCGGTGATCACGGCCTTGATGGTCACGGGGCGGGCCGGATCGGCCATCGCCGCGGAGATCGGCACGATGCGGGTCACGGAACAGGTGGACGCCTTGTCCGTGATGGCCATCAACCCGGTCCAATATCTGGTCCTGCCGCGGATCATGGCCGGAGTGATCATGCTTCCTCTGCTCACCGCCTTGTCCGACTTCATCGGCGTAGTGGGCGGATACCTCGTAGGGGTCAAGCTGCTGGGCATCCACGGCGGGATCTTCATGAACAAGATATACGAGTACGTGGAGCTCAGCGACATTTACAACGGATTGATCAAGGCGGCCTGCTTCGGTTTGATTCTCACCTTGGTGGGATGCTACAAAGGCTTTTACACCAGGGGCGGTGCCGAGGGCGTGGGCCGGGCCACCACCCAGTCCGTGGTTCTCTCCTCCGTGCTGATTCTGACCTTTGACTATGTGCTCACCGCCCTGATGATGTAGGATGGCGATGGAGCATGGCTATAAACCGACATGACCGCTGAATCGATCATTGAACTGCGCCAAGTGCATAAAAGCTTCGGCCAGGAGCACGTCCTGCGCGGTCTGGATCTGGCCGTGCCCAGGGACTCTGTCAGCGTGATCATCGGTCGCAGCGGAGGCGGAAAAAGCGTCCTGCTCAAGCACATCATCGGCCTGATACGCCCGGACCAGGGCCAGGTCATCATCGACGGCCAGGACATCGCCCGAATGAGCGAACGGAAGATGGCCCCGATCCGTCGCAAGTTCGGCATGCTCTTCCAGGAATCAGCCTTGTTCGACTCCATGAACGTGGAAGATAACGTGGCGTTTCCGCTTCTGGAGCACACCAGTAAAAGCCGCCGGGAAGTTCTGGACATTGTGGCGGAAAAGCTCGCGGCAGTGGGCTTGAAGGACAAGGGACACAAGCTCCCGTCGGAACTCTCCGGCGGGATGCGCAAGCGGGTCGGGCTGGCCCGAGCCCTGGCCCTGGATCCGAAAATCGTCCTTTTCGACGAGCCCACATCCGGGTTGGACCCGGTGATGGCAGCGGCTATCAATGAACTGATCGTGCGTACCCAATCCGAGTTCAAGGCCACCTGCGTGGTCATCAGCCACGACATCCCGGCGGCCATGAGCACCGGACACAAGCTGTTCATGCTCTTTGACGGACGGATCATCGCCCAGGGCACGCCGGACCAGATCCGGGACTGGGACGACGAGGTGGTCCAGCAATTTATTCATGGTCGGGCGCAAGGTCCGATCAAAGTCGTTTAATATCTTCCATGGAGCAAAGATCGTGAGATCCGGAGCAGAAATCAAGGTAGGCGTCTTCGTCCTGATCGCCCTCGCGGCCTTGGCCTACATGACCCTGAAGGTGGGTACCGGCGTATTCGTGCCCAGGGAAAGCTACGAGGTGGACGTCTTTTTCGATAACGTCTCCGGATTGAAAACCAACTCCCCGGTGGAAATCGCCGGCATTGAGGTCGGTTTGGTCCAAGCCGTCGTTCTGGACGAAAACCGAGCCCGGGTGACCCTCCAGTTACTGCCCAACGTCCAGATCCGCTCCGACGCCGTGGCCACTATCCGCACCCGAGGGGTGTTGGGCGACAAGTTCATCGAGATTTCTCCCGGCAGTGATCCGTTTCCCCGGGTTGAAGCCGGAGAACGGATCGCTCGGGGCGACACCCCGGCGGACCTGGACCAGTTGTTCACCAAGGTCGGCGAAATCGCCGACGACATCCGCGTCGTGGCCCGCAGCGCGGCCAACGTTTTCGGCGGAGAGCAAGGCGAGCAAGACTTGCGCTTGGCCTTTCAAAGCCTGCGTGACGCCGCCATGGGCCTGAACGAAATGGTCCAGGCCAACGCCGAAAGCGTTGAGTTCATCGTGCGCAATTTCCGGGAATTCTCCACGGACCTGCGGGATATCGCCGGGACGAACAAGGAAGGCATCGACCGGATCGTGGCCAACCTGGAAGTCGCCTCCGGCCAGCTCAAGACCACTCTGGAACAGGCCGGAGGAGTGCTGGCTCGCCTGGAATCCGGCGAAGGCCCGCTGGCCAAGCTGATCAACGACCCGGAAATGGGTCATGACCTGCGGGAGACCGTTGCTTCCCTGGAAAGCGTCTCCCGAAAAATCGACGAAGGCCAAGGCACCCTGGGCAAGCTGATCAACGAGGACACCACGGCCCAGGAACTGGACAAGGCCCTGGAAGGCCTGAACAGAATCCTCACCAAGCAGGACCAGTTCCGGACCTCCGTGGACTTCACCAGCGAGTACCTGGCCCGCCACGGGGAGACCAAATCCGCCCTGACCCTGCGCCTGCAACCGGCGGAGGACAAGTACTACCTGCTCTCCGTGGTGGACAATCCCCGCGGCCGCCGGGAAAAGACCGAAACCTTCACCGAACGCTGGGTGAACGGCGAGCGGACCACGATCCGGGAAATCGAAGACAAGTACCGCCAGAGCAAGATCACCTTTTCCGCCCAACTGGCCAAACGCTGGGACAACCTGGTGCTGCGCGGCGGCCTGATCGAGAGCACCGGCGGCGTGGGTCTGGAATACTACCTCTGGGACGACCGGGTGCAACTGCTTTTCGAAGCCTTTGATTTCGATCCGGACGACAACCCGCACCTCAAGGCCGGCGCCAAGCTTTACTTCCTGCGCAACTTTTACGCCAGCCTGGGCATGGACGACTTCATCCGCTCGGACCGCCGCTCCTTCTACGCCGGGCTTGGATTCTACTTCACGGACGAAGACCTGAAATACCTGCTCACCAGCGTTCCGGTGCCTGGAAACTGAACTGCTCAGTTACGGTTCCAAGACGGCTCCTGCCGTTTCCATGGCGGACAACCCCGACGATCTGGGCGGCTGGCCAGGAATGTTCCCCATGCCCCCGCCTAAGTGAGACCACGGGCACGGAAGCCCAAAGACCGGCAACTGGGGATGATCGCCCGGAACCGATGGGAATCCGTCGCAACGACAAACCAACCGCACCTTCCTCATGCCCCCCTCAACCTTCACGACATACGTTTTTCTCCCGCCCATGGCCAAGATAAGCGGCGGGTTGGCGGTTTTGCTGCAAGTCGCCGAGCATCTGGACCGGGGAGGTTTTCCGGTACGGGTGGTGCGCAGGGAAGGAGGACGCCCGGCTTTGCCCGAGTGGTTCCAGGTTCCGGTGATGGAATGGGGCCGGCTTCAACTGGACGGCGACGACGTCTGGCTGGTTCCCGAGGGGTGGGCCAACGCCCTTGCGCCGGGTTTGCGGGCTGGGGCGAAGTGCGTGGTTTACGTTCAGAACTGGGCGTATCTTTTTTCAAGCCTGCCTCAAGGCGTGTCCTGGCGCGACCTGGCCGTCTCCTTTCTGGCCGTCTCCCGCCCGGTGTCTTGGTTCATTGAGCAAGCCCTGGGCCGGTCAAGCCTGGTGGTAAGACCGGGCATCAATCGATCTCTGTTTCGTCCTCCGGACCGGAAACCGGACGGTCCGCTACGCGTGGCCTTCATGCCGCGAAAAAACAAAGCCCTGGCGGACCTGATCCGGGACCTGTTTTCCGCCAGAAATCCGGAATTTGGCCTTGCGGATCAGATGATTTGGATCGACATCCAAGGCCGATCCCACGCGGAAGTCGCCGAACTACTGACCCACAGCCACATTTTTCTGGCCACGGGCTTCCCGGAAGGCTTTTCGCTGCCGCCTTTGGAAGCCATGGCTTGCGGTTGCTTGCCCGTAGGTTTCGCCGGCTTTGGAGGGTGGGAGTACATGACCCCCATCAATGAAGAAGGAGGGGGAGATCAAGAACCTTGGCGTCCCTGGTTTCCTGTCCCGGAGAATCCATGGCCGGGTAACGGCTTTTGGGTTCCGGACGCCGACGCCATGGCCGCGGTCCTGGCCTTGGAACAAGCCGCCAGGCTCTTGAGGAACCAGGGGCCGAAGCTGGAGCAGGCCCTCCATGCCGGCCAACTTACGGCCGACGCCTTCGCCCTGGAGGCGCAGCGCGAACAAGTCCTTGCCGTGTGGCCGAAAATCACATCATCGAAGGCATGGGCCCGTCTCACCTGATGAGACAAAGATGCATAGGGAATGTTCTGGAGAGCTTCGGTGAGAGTCTCGGAGGAGCTCCGTGAGCAATCTCGGCGAGATCAGTGGATCGTGGCTTGGCCGACGGCCTGGGCTTCCAAAGTTTGAATCAGCCGGTCCATCTGGCGTCCCACCGGGCTTTGACGGGACATCTCCCGCTCCACCTGGGTGATGCCCTTGATCACGGTGGAGTGCTTGCGATTGAAGGCTTCGCCGATATTTTTCAAAGACAGGTCCGTGTGCTTCCGGGCGAGATAAAAAATCGTATTCCGGGCCAGGACGTTTTCCTTTTTTCGGCTTTTGGTCCGCAGGCTATCATGAGAAAGATTGAAAGACCGGCAAATGAAGCCGATAATTTTCTCCAAATCCGGCTTGGGCGTATTGGGCGCATAATTTTTCAACACTTCCATGGCCAAGCCGTGGGTGATGCGCTGATTCATCAGCCGAGCCTTGATCACCAAGTTCTGGAGGCAATTTTCCAGCAAGCGGATATCGCTTTGAATGGAGTTGGCGAACAACTCGTTCACGTCGTGGGGGATCTGAACCTGAAACACACTGGCTTTGGCCTCCAGAATGCGCATCCGGGTTTCAAAGTCCGGCTTGTCGATCACGGCCATGAATCCATCGCAGAACTGCGATGCCAATAGACTATCCAGCTTGGGCAGTTCCTTGGGAAGGAAGGAACTGGTAAACACGACCTTTTTCCCGGCGGCTCGCAAGGATTTGACCGTGGCCAACAACTCCTCCTGAGTCTTTTCCTTGCCCTGAAGAAAGTGAATGTCTTCCAAGAGCAGAACGTCCACCCCATCCCGGAAACCGGCCTTGAAGTTTTCCATTTCGCGTTGCTTCAGAGCCATAACCATCCGACAGGCGAAATCCTCCGCACTGAGATAAGCCAATCGGACCCGTCCTTGTTTCCCCCCCCCGTTGGCAGTCAACTCTTGACCGATGGCCTGGAGCAGATGAGTCTTGCCCAGCCCCGGCGCGGAACAAATATAGAATTGATCCGTGACCAACTGATGGCGACAAATGCTCCGGGCAGCGCTAAAAGCCAATTCGTTGCTGGGACCGACCACGAAGTCCCTGAAAGAAAATCGCCATGCTCCGGCAGGCGCCCCAGCATGGCCAGAAGCCGAATTTCCGATCGTTCGGGCCATTGGCGTGGGCGTGGAGACGGGAAGGGGCAGGGCGTGCTGGCGCCCCACTGAAGCCTGATGTTGGCGGGCTCGTTGGGGTACGGAACGTTCAATGCGTCCATCCAGACCGAGAGCAGTCCCCGAAATATTTGTCGGAATATTTTCCGTGATAATCACCGAGGATTGCGTTGCCGGTCTCCCGTCTGCGGTTTTGGAGATATTCGGCGAGGCAAGGGCAGGCTTTCTTCCCGGTATATCGTTGGTTCCGTCAAGCGAAGCACACTGTATCCGGACGGGAAGCTCTCGATTCGCGGCTTGCCGCACGGCCTGTTCGATTGCCTCCAGATAGCGGTTCTTGACCCATGAGGCCACAAACCCGTTGGAGGCGGTAAGAGCTAGTCCGTCTCGGTCCAAACGGGCTTGCAGGGGGGTCAACCAAGCCCGGACATGTGTCGGATTGATTGATTTTTCTAAAATTTCCAGGGATTTTTTCCAGACGACGCTCATGGGTGTAATTCTTACACTGATTCCGTTTTTTAGGGCAACCGGCGTATCAGGCATTTTATCTTCTCGTCGACCATATTTTAACCAATCGACAACATACTGAAATACCATCATTTCAAATTCTATAATCTGCTAACCCGTTAGATAATCGACCAGAATCCACACCTGGGCCAATCCCTGGTCCAGTGTGGCTTTTCTCACGTCAAGGGATATATTACGAACAGACGATTCTCATAAAATTAAAGAATACAGCTTTTTTCTTCATTTTATTCTATTTTTCAAGCAACATGTTACGGAGGATTCCTTCGACGAATCAGAATGCACTCAAGATGGCGGGGGAACGCGACAAGCCGTAAGCATTCACCTCTTTTCCACCTTATCCGGAACAATGCACAATTCCACCCACTGCCCGCAAGGTGAAAAAGCTCTCCCCCAAATTCGGCCGTTGAACGCAAAAACGCCCGCTTAGTTGACTAAGCGGGCGTTTTTGCGATGAGAAATGATCTGGCGGCGTCCTACTTTCCCACGGTTAAAACCGCAGTATCATCGGCGCTGGAGGGCTTAACTGCCGAGTTCGGAATGGGGTCGGGTGTGTCCCCTCCGCCAAGGCCACCAGAACAAATTTGGCGTGAGGTGGTCCGTGGGTGACGCGGATCTTGGGCATTTTTAAGCCGCGGATCACAATCACGGATCACCAGTTTCATAGGTAATGAAGTATAGAGAGGTTAAGACTCACGGTCTATTAGTACTGGTCAGCTGAGCGCATCGCTGCGCGTACACCTCCAGCCTATCAACCTGGTGGTCTACCAGGGACCTTTAGGGAATCACTTCCAGGGAGACCTA
>NZ_PZKN01000044.1 GCF_003046795.1 Desulfonatronum sp. SC1
TTCGATTCCCCCCCTCCGCCCTCGACCATGCCCACCACCATCTCCCGGCTCCTTGAGCAATTGCCCACGTCTGCCCGCAAACGGGAAGAAGCCATATCCCGTATCGTGGAGGATCTGCCCGGACTGAGGCAGGCCTGGGAACGGCTCGCCAACGCGGATGCCGAGTTCCTGAGCCGCGTCGCGGAATGCGAACTCGCCCAGCAAGACGCCTCCCCGCCGACCATGACCGCCCTGCGGGTCCAGAGCACCCGCATGTGCGTCTCGATCTCCACCATGCTGCGCTGCGCCCGGGAAATGAGCACACGGGACGTGAGCGGCATCGAGGGACCGTTCCGGAGCTTGGCTCGAACCATTCACCTTGCCACCGCACCTCCAGGGCCTTCGGAAGCCCCGGAGTTGGTCGTTCCCCTCTCCCTGGTGAACGTAGAAAGCGCCCTAATCGTGGGATACAAGGCAGCCCTGCTGGGGGACGTTCGGCGGCTTCATCCGAGCTCAAACGTCTCGGGATGGCGGGTTCCAGACGGATTCGTGATCACCGCCGAGGCCTACCGGCTGTTCATGGCTCACCAGGGTTTGGCGGACGAAATCAATCGGCTTCTGCAAATCCACGAAAGCGCCACGCTGGTGGATCGGTTGCGGCTCAGTTCGGAACTGCAACAACGCATCATCACCGCCCCGCTACCGGATCGATTGCTAACGGAGGTCCGGGCCGCGTACCGTGAGCTGGAATCCGCCGCCGGACACCGCGGCGTGCGCGTCGTCCTGTGCCCCAGCTGCGTCGGGGAGGCCCCTCCGGAACGCTCATTCACCGGGCAGCACCGCACCGAAGTAAATGTGGGCGAAGACCTGTTACTCATGGCCTACAAGGAGGTCCTGGCCTCCCAGTACGGTCCCGCGGCCATGAGCCACCGCCGAATTCGAGGCTTGCGGGTCGAGGATCAGCCCATGGCCGTGGTCTGCTCGGCCATGGTGGACACCATGGCCGCCGGACTGATCGTCACCCGGCATCCCGCGGCGTCGGCGTCCTCCTTACTGCACGTCCTCGCGGTCCACGGTTTGGCCAAGGCCCTTTCCGAGGGCTATGCCGAGCCGGACGAATGGGAGGTGTCTCGCGAATCGCCGCGTATCGCCGCGCGGCGAATCGCCGCCAAACCGGAACGGTTCGTGGCCTTTCTCGCCGAGGAGGGGGTTTCTCTCTTGGCCAACCCGCCTTCGATGCGCGACCAGCCCGCCCTGGAAGACGAGCGGATTGTGGACTTGGCCCGGCTGGGCATGGAGTTGGAAGCCCATTGCGGCGGTCCGTTGCGCATAAAGTGGGCCCTGTCCAAGGACGGTGAATTCTTTATTCAACAGCTCCGGCATGTTCTCTATGCCTCATCTCCCGGAGCGCCGCCTGGTCCGTCGGAGGCTCCTGGGCCACGCTCAGTCCCGGCCACCAACAAGGAAACCGTTCTGGTTCGAGGAACCGAGACGGCTTGTCCGGGCCTGGGCGGTGGGCGGGTCTTCGTCGCGCACACCAATAACGACCTGCTGCACATTCCGGAAGGAGCGGTCCTGGTCGTCGCCCGCCCCTTGCGGCGCTGGTCCGGAATTTTACCTCATGTCGCCGCGGTGGTGGTCGAAACTGGCGGCGTGTTCAGCCACCTGGCCTCCATCGCTCGGGAATTTAGGATTCCCGCGCTCTGCGGCGTCCACAACGCCACCGCCCTGCTACAAAGCGGACAAGATGTCGTCGTCGACGCGACCAACCGCAACGTACTCGCGCGCTCTTCGTCACAGCTCGCACCCTCTCACGGAAGCGAGCCCCTGGATCATTCCGCTCGACATCCCGGTCAATCGGCAACCCCTGTTCACGCTACCTTGGCCTCGATACTGCGTCAGGTGGGGCCTTTGAGCCGGGTCAACCCTTTGGACCCGCGCATCGTACCGGACAACATTCGGAGTCTCCGGGACGCGGCCCAAGCCTGTCGGCTGCTGGCTTGCCGCCAAATCCTGAAGCTGTCTCATGCGCCTGGCCTGCTCCGGCACCTGACGGTCCGGCATCCGCTGAATTGGTGGGTCCTGGACCTGGACGATCCGCGCCTGGAAAAGCAGGCGGGCCGCCCGTCCCCTCCGGAGCCTCAAGCACCGGTACTCCATCCGGTCTTGTACCCAATGCTCAACGCCGTCTGGACGGGCATCGCCCGAGCGGACTGGACCCTTTACGCTAATTCTCCCCGCCAATTCCGCCTCTTCCGGTTCATTCGTCGCCTGCGGGCCGCGGTCCGCCCGCTTTCAGCACCCCGCCCGCGAATATTCATCCTTTCCGGAAGCACAACCCTGCTCAACCTCTCCCTGGAGCGGGCCCTGTTCACCATTCAGGTCCATGAGACGTCACCAACCCGGAACGCCCTGAGCTTTCTGTGGCAATGGTTCCCACCCTGGACCCCGCTCCCGGACGTGCAACGCATAGTGGTCAACGCGATCCGGCCTCGTGGCTTCTTCGTGGAACTCGCCCCGGACGGCTTGTGCGTTTGGTCCACGGGGCAGAATCCGTCGGAGCTGCGGCGTCGCGCGGCCTTTCTCGGAGCTCTGATCGCGTTTGTCCAACGCCCAAGCGCAGCCCAAAATCTCGACTTCGACGATTCGATATCTTGAGTGAGCCGATGGAGTTCAGATACCCCCTCGGTCTTCGACGAGTTCCATCGGCAGCTCCAGCGTGAGGCCCGTCCCATCGGAAGCGAACACCAGACGGGCCTGAAGACGTTGAAGAAGCAGTGGCAGGGCCGGATCGGAAGATTGCGTCCCGGCTGCCTCATTGTCCTCGTTCATGGACAACCGAACGCGAACCCCTTCGGCATCCGACTCCAGCCGGAGCCGCAAGACGCCTTTGGAAATTCCGGAGCCAAACAGAACGTTCATCGCGCAAAACAGCAGATGCAGCAACTCAAAAGGTCTGGTCCGGATGGTCACGCATTCAGCACCCGACTCCACGAGCACGGTCGCCCCCTTGCGCCGCGCCAGCCTCGCGGATATCTCTCCAAACAGCTTCAGAAAGTCCGCGATGTCCACGGCCCCAACCGGACTGTCGGCCGTATGGGCAAAGGTATTGAAGCGTCGGACCACCGCATCCGCCTTGGTCACCTGATCTGCCACGTCCTGGACCACCTTGCTCAGGCGCTTTCGGTAGGCTGGGCCATCATCGGCGTCCATGGCCAGCATGTCCCCCAGCAACCCATTTTGTTCGTTGATGATTGCCAGGTGGTTCTTGATTTCATGCGTAACACTGGCCGAAATCGCCGCGAAAAAACCCAGTTCCTGACCATAAAGCCGCTTCCATTCTTCGCGCCGCATGTGCCCTCGCTTTGTGGAAAGAAGTTGTCCATCCGTCTTCATCCCGCGCCTGTCTCCGGAGCGTTCGGCGGCGAGGCATGCCGCCGAACGCTCCACCCTTAACCAAACAAAACCGCCGCTAATCGAGATCAGGTCGACACATCCCGGACCATGAGCTACACGAAAAGCTTCCTCCTGCCCGGACTCCTCTCTAATGGCCCCGGATCACTGCCCGGATCGTCGGCGGAAAGGTCGGCCAAGGAAGCGAATCATCTTCAACAAGCGGGGAGCGCATGGCTGAAACGATTCCATTGACTCCGGAAATGCTTTGGGTCCTGGGGATCCTCGGCTTGACCGTCGTCCTGTTCATCTCCGAAGTGGTCCGGGTGGACGTGGCCGCGGTGACCATCATGATGATCCTCGGGGTCATGGGCCTGATCCCCGGCGTACCCGCCCTGGTTCCCGGCGACCAGTTGTTCCGGGGCTTCGCCAGCAACGCGGTGATTTCGATCATCGCCGTGATCATCTTAGGCAAGGCCCTGGACAAAACCGGCCTGATGAACAAGCTGGCCTCCCTGATCCTGCGCGTCGGCGGCCAGACCGAACGCCGGATCGTGCCGGTCATCTCCGGCACGGTGGGCGTGGTCTCCGGGTTCATGCAGAACGTGGGCGCGGCGGCCCTGTTCATGTCCGTGATCAAGCGCATCGCCATGCGCACCGGCCTGCCCATGTCCCGCCTGCTGATGCCCATGGGCTTTTGCGCCATTCTCGGCGGAACCCTGACCATGATCGGCTCCAGCCCGCTGATCCTGCTCAATGATCTGATCGCCACCTCCAACCGGATGCTGCCCGAAGGCATCGCCCCCATGCGCACCTTCGCCATCTTCGATGTAACTCCGGTGGGCGTCGCTTTGATTCTGACCGGCATCGTCTATTTCGTGCTCCTGGGCCCCTACGTTCTGCCGACAAAAAAAGGGCAGGATCAGGAAGTTTCCACTGTGGAGTACTTCCGCCGGTTGTACGGCCTTGAGGGTGATATCTTCGAGATCCACGTCTTTGCCGGCAGCCTCCTGGACGGCAAGACCGTGGCCGACGCCGAAAGCCTGTTCGGCAACCGGGTCGCGGTCATCGGCCTGTACCAGAACCGGGATCTGCGCATCGCGCCGGCCCACGACATCGTCATCCAGGCCGGTTCCCAGATCGGATTGCTGGGGGCGCGCAAGGACATCGGCGACGTCTGTCAAGAGATGGACCTGCAATGTTCGGGCATGCTCACCCACTTCGCCGAGGTGCTTTCCGCGTCCCAGGCCGGAATTTCCGAGGTGGTCGTCCCACCGCGCTCCAACCTGATCGGCAAGACCTTCCAGGACGTCCGGATGCGCAAGACCCACGGCATCTCGGTTCTGGCCGTGAACCGCGCCGGAAAAGTCATCCGCGGCAACCTGCGGGACCTGCCTTTGCAAACCGGAGACACGTTGGTGCTGCACAGCCTCTGGGAAGATCTGGCCGCCCTGGAGAAGAACCCGGACTTCGTGGTGGTCACCTCCAACTTTCCCCATGAGGTGATCCTGCACGAAAAAATGCCCCACGCCCTGGCCATTTCCCTGATCACCATGGTCTTGGTGCTGTTCAGCGACCTGCGGCTGTCCGTCTCCCTGATGGCCGGGGCCGCGGCCATGATCGTCAGCGGCGTGCTGACCATGGACGAGGCGTACAAGAGCGTGAGCTGGCAGTCGGTCTTTCTGCTGGCCAGCCTGATCCCCCTGGGCATGGCCGTGGAATCCACGGGCACCGCTGCCTGGATCGCGGTGCAGACCTTGAACCTGCTGGGCGACGTTCCGATCTGGGTGCTTCAGGCCGCGGTGGCCGTGCTCAGCACGGCCTTCACCCTGCTGATGTCCAACGTGGGGGCCACGGTTCTGCTGGTGCCCCTGGCCGTGAACATCGCCGTGCTGGCCGGGGCCGACCCGGCCATGTTCGCTCTGACCGTGGCCATCAGCACGTCCAACTCGTTCCTGATCCCCACGCACCAGGTCAACGCGCTGATCATGGGCCCCGGCGGCTACCGCAACGCCGACTTCATGCGCGCCGGAGGGATCATGACCGTACTGTTTCTGGTCGTATCCCTGACCGTGCTCAACCTGCTCTTCTAACCAAGTGTTGAAAAATCCTTATCTTGCTGTCCGTTTATAAAACCCAAGTGCGAGGAGCAAAAAAAGCTACCCGGACACGTCCTGTGTCCGGCCCTCACGGGCTGTGGCTTCGCCACATTTTCGATTTGCCGTCCTGGCAATCGAATCAAGGTCGAAGCGTTTTCCTTTACACGTGAGAGCTTGAACATTTTGCCGCGACGCGGCAATTGAGATTTTTTTACGGACAGCTAACCGTGAGGTCAGACCATGCCCATCTTGACCATGTACAGCGCCGCCTATTGCCAAGAGCAGGAAGTGGCCCTCGCCGTTGCCGAAGCCCTATCCCTGAAGGTCTTGGAAGATCGCCAGATTATCGCCGAGGCCTCCTCGACCTACGGCCTGCCGGAAAACAAGTTCTACCGAGCCCTGTTCGGCAAACCGTCCGTGTTCAATACTTTCACCCGGGAACGGGAACGCTGCGCCAGTTGCTACAAGGCCGCGGTCGCCCGGCATCTGCTCAAGGACGACCTGCTGCTCCTGGGCCTGGCTGGCTCCCTGGTTCCCAAGACCATGACCCATGTGCTCAAGGTCTGCCTGACCGCGGACGAGGCCTTTCGGCTCCAGACCGCGGCCCGGTCCCACCACCTGGACCCCAAGGCCCTGGCCAAGTTGATCGCCCAGGAGGACGAAGCCCGGACCCGCTGGACCGACTACCTGGCTCAAAAAGATCCCGGACGCTCCTCGCCCTGTGACATCCTGATCCCCATGGACGCGACCCCGGTCCAGGACGCCGCGGACCTGATCCAGGACCGGGCACGGCGCGCGGTAACCCTGCCCACGCAGGAATCCTCTCAGGCGGCGACGGACTTCGCCCTGGCCGCCAGGGTCGAAGCGGCCATGGCCGTCAAGGGCCATGTTCTCCGGGCAGACGTGAAGCTGGGCCGGATCGTGCTGCATGTGGACAAAAACGTGGTTCGACCGGAGCGGCTGGAAGAAGAGCTGAGAACCATCGTCCGCGACGAGGCTGGAGATGCCTCGTTGGAAATCAACCTTGGTCCGGACCTCTACCGGACCGACGTCTATCGCCCCTTTGACTTTGAAAACCCGGCCAAGGTGTTGGTGGTGGACGATGAACGGGATTTCGCCGTGACCCTGTCCGAGCGGCTCAAGATGCGCGAAATGGGCGCGGCCGTGGTCACCAGCGGGGAACAGGCCCTGCAAGTTGTCGAGGAAGACGAGCCCGAAGTGATCCTTCTGGATCTGAAAATGCCCGAAATCCACGGCATGGACGTCCTCCGTATGATTCGTCAAGGCCACCCCCATGTGCCGGTGATCATCCTTTCCGGGACGGGAAATGAGGAAGATTTTCAAACCTGCCTGAACCACGGGGCCTTCGCCTGCCTGCAAAAACCCGTGGATTTCAAGGAACTCACCGAAACCATCCGGCGGGCTTACGCCACTCTGGACTCCACCCGCGAGCCCCGGACTCCCGGCGCCTGCTGCCCCAAGGAAATGTGACGCGCCGCTATCGTCCCTCGGCCAACAACTTGTGAATATTCTGAATCAGAACCTCAATTTTCAACGGCTTGAGCAGATACAACGCCCCCGCACGGGTTCCGGCCTGAAAGTCCCGCTCAGAGGTGTGACCGGTCAGAAAGACGCAACGCATTCGCGGATGCAAAACGTGGAGTTGGTCCCACAGTTCCAGGCCGCTCACGTGGGGCATCTTCACGTCCAGCACGGCCAGGTCGTAGTCATTTTCCCCGGCCATGCGCAGGGCCTGCTCCCCGGTGGTGGCGTAGTCCGCGATGATGCCCCGGATCGCCAGCCGTTCAGCCAAGGCGGAAACAAGCTCCAATTCATCATCCACAAGCAGAATTCGCACCTTCTTTCTCCTTTTGAGCATGAGCCACCGGCAGGGTTATCGTAAACGTAGTCCCCCGCCCCACCTCGCTTTGAACCTCAATCGTCCCGCCCAGCTTCTTGACCAGTCCGTAAGTGATGGACAGCCCCAACCCCGTGCCGTGTTTCGGCTTGGTGGAAAAGAAGGGTTCGAAGATCCGCTTCATGTTTTCCGGGGAAATGCCGCACCCGTTATCCGTGATGGCGATCCGGACCTCCGAAGGCTCGGGAACGCTCAGGACAATGGCGATCCTTCCTCCGTCCCGGACCGCGGCGAAAGCGTTGTTCACGATGTTCAGCAGCACCTGCTGCAACTGCCCCTTGTCCGTGACGACCTCCGGAACAATTTCCGGAACGTCCAGGCTGACCTCGATGGCCCGGTACTGGGCCTCCTTGTCCAGAAAGCCCAGGACGTCCCGGACCGTTTGGACCACGTCCACCCGCTCCAACTGTACGTCCACATGCCGGGCAAAGCCCAGCAGCCGATGGGTAATGGCGCTGCAGCGCTCCACGGACCCGAGGATGGACTCCACCAGCGACAGCAGTTTCTTGTCCTGACCGTATTTATCGGAAAAGGAAAAGAGATCCTTGATCAGACCGGCCTTTTCATTGATCACGGCCAACGGATTGTTGATCTCATGGGCCACTCCGGCGGCCAAACGACCAATGGAGGCCATCTTGTTGGTGTGCTCCATGTTGTGCAGGGCGATGGAACGTTTCATGTCCGCATCGTGAATCCGCCGCACCAGCATAGTGGCCGATGTCAGGATGACCGCAACGATACAGGTCACGCTTATCAACAGAAAACCAAGCATTTCCAGTCTCAACAGCCACCAGTTGCGCATCATTTCCTGCTGTTGCTTGACCACCATGAAAATAAACGGGGATTTTTCCACATAAACGTATCCTAGATAGGCCGGATTATTTCGTGTATCCTCGATCTCAAGAATGACCGGAACCTCCGAGTACGGAGGAACAGGATATGGAATCTCGTTCAACACATCGCCATGAGAAAAGCTGAGGGTTTGCAGAACGCCTTGTCGATTGACCAGGAACGCGTCCGTCGTGGCTCTCAAATTCAAGGACTGCACCAGATTGAAGAACTGTTCCGTGTCGATGGTCGCTCGAAGAATCATGATCGTGCCGTCGTAACAAATCCGCTTCACGGCGATCACGAAATGCGGCACGTCCCGAAACCCGAGGAAAACGTCGCTGATGAACACTCGTCGATCCATGACTTCGGTGAACCAATCCTGCTCGGAATAGTCCTTGCCCTTCAGATCGAACGGCCCGACATAGGCCAACTGTTTCCCGTGTCCGTCAATCAAACCGACATCCACGAATCCACCAAAAGACGCCTTCATATTGTGGTAGAGTTCATGGAGAAAAAAATCGTCGGATAATTCTTCGAACGAATGATCAGCCACGATGAATTCGAGCACTGCCTGACGTTGTTGCAGAAAAGACGCCAGACTCAGCTTGGTATTGGAAAGCAGGCTGTTGATCGGATAGACGAAATCCGCACGCATAGCTCTGCGGTTCAGGTTGTAGTCCATGAACGTGATCACCAGCAACGGAACCACGGATACCGTGGTCACCAGAAGCACCACCAGTTTCCAGATCCGTCGATAGTTGAACTTTTCTCCTTCGGTCCCGGGCTCCGGAGGATCGGCGGCGTCCCAGAACGTCGGCTTGAAGCGCTCCCACAGCGCGACGAGGGCGTTACGCGCCATTTTCATGCTCGCCCGGATGTGTTGTCCGGGGCTGTTCCTCTTCCCGGACGCGGGCCTGCTCCAGGAGTCGAGTCAAAACGTCGATATCCACCGGCTTTTGCAGGTAGGCGAAGGCTCCGGCGTCCAAACAGTTACGTTCATCTTCCTTGGAGCCGTGGCCGGTAAGAATGATCACCTGGATCTGGGGATGCGCGGCCTTGACCCGGCGCAGAACCTCCAAACCGTCTATTCCGGGCATTTTCAGGTCGAGGACCATCACATCCGGCTCGTCCTCTTCCACGAAGGCCAAGGCCTGCTCCCCGTCATACACCACCGCGGAGCCGATTTCCCGCATCAAGAGCCGCTCGGACAAGGTATGTACGAACTCTCGTTCGTCATCCACCAGCAACAGTTTTTTTCGTTGTTCGGGCTGATGTTGTCGATACATGGTCTTCTGGTAGAATTCCGGGCTCAGGTTGACGATCACTTCCCCGACTCCAGCAACTCCGGCAACGATGTCCCGCAGTTCCTCTTCCAGCTTGGAGAGCATGATCACGTTCTGGGTTATGAGCAGTTCAATCCGGTCGCCGACCGCCTTGACCTGGGCCGTGTGCCCTTCTTCGGCCAGGGCCAGTTCCACCGCGGCCTGAAGCTGAAAATCCGTGAGCGCCTTGCGGGACAAATCGTCGGGTTGGAGCAGATCCTTGCGGGAGTGCTCCACAATGGCGGCCGCGGCCTCTTCCACGCTTTTACGATCCATGGGCAGGACCAGGTCGTACAGGGTATGGTCCCAGGGCTCCTTGCGGAGCAGTTCCCCGGTCCAGACCGCCCGAACACGGTCGTCCCCGGTCACCCGTTCCCGGGCCAGGTCCATGGAAAGCCCCAGGTCGGCCATGGCCCGCTCCACCCGAAATCCGAAATCCGCGATCAGGCAGACGTGAAAGACGTGGTTCACGGACCGGGGCACCAGGTGAGCCAGGAAACCCGAACAAAGAACCTTGTCCAGTGCCAGATCCACCAGCTTGTCGGCCAGCGTCCGGCGGACCATGGTCAGATGACGTCGCTTTTCAACGGCAAAAAAAGCCCCGCTGCGCTTCCCCTGGAACAAGGACCGCTCCAGGGCCAGGGCCTGCACCCCGAACCGGGCCTGGGTCAGTTCCAGCAGCTTCGGATCGTCCAGCACCACCGCGCCGACCCGCTGGGCGACCAGCTCGACAATTTCTTTTTCGTGACAGAAGCTTCCGTAAAAAATACTGATGATGCCCATGGCCTCGCCTTATTGAGATTGGAGATCCAATGTCCGATTCAGGACGCAACGTCCATCCTGGACCATGCCCCCGATGTCCGCGCACAGCATGCCCCGATAATAGGACACCTGATCCGGATTGAGCATGATCATGTCCAATTGCCGGGTATGGATGGTCAGATAACCGAGAATCCGTAAAGCCGCCAATGTTTCCTCCAGGGGACGACCGCTGATCCGGGCGATGAGCATGTCCTCATGGGACTCGATTTCAAAGCCTTGCTCCTCCAGCACGGACGCGATGAACCGGGTGCGCATGACCCGACGCCGCAAGTCCGCGGCTCCCCCCTTGAACGAAAACCGGGCGTAGTTCTCGTAGGCCGGATCCCCCACCAAGGTCTCCACCGTGGAGAAATGAAAGCCCATCCTGGAGGTAAGGTTACAGAAATATTTGGAAATCATGAAGTAATTACGCTGGGAGTACTCCGAGGCCCCGTCCGAGTTGAGGTTCGGGTTGGAAGCGGCCTGCAGCATCACGGACATGAACCCCCTGCCGTCCACGGCCGGAGGCCCGGCCCAGGGCTTGGCCGTGATCCCTGTCCACAGCGCCAGCATGGGCAGGGACACGATATTGGAGATGTGCACATGCGGACCGGTCACCGGCTCCCGGAACCCGTCCTCCAGGTCCAACACCCACCACTGCATGGGCACGTCCACCACCAGTCGCTTGCCGGCCCGCCGGACCAGGGCCGTCTCCTGCCCAAAGGAGAACATCTCCCGGACGCTCATTTCATGGCAAAAGCGGGTGATGTCGTGCAGGGTGCGGCAATTCCCGGCCTTGAAATCCGGACCGTCCGGGTCGGTCAGGTTCAGCGGCGTGATCAGCCGGGCCACCTCCTTCAGGGTTTCATGGACCGGCGTCCCCTCCATCAGTCCCTTGCGAGGCCGCTGCTGGGCCAATAGCCGCTCCACCCGGCCTGAATGCACCCGGTGCATTTCGGCGTCCAGGGTGACCTCGTCTCCGGCCTTGAGTTTTTGCGTTGCCTCGGGAACGTTGAACAACGCCGGAACCCCGAACTCCCGGGCCACGTTGGCCAGATGCCCGGTGATCCCTCCGGTTTCGGTGATCACGGCCGCGGCCCGGGGCAGCAGCGTGGCCCAGCGAGGATGGGCCCGCACGGCAACCAGGACCGCGCCCGTTGGAAACCGCAGTATATCGTCATTGGCCCGGACCACGAAGACCGGCCCCGCGGCAATGCCGGGACTGGCCATATCTCCGCCTTGAAGCACCACGTCATCCGGCGCCGTTTCGCCGGTCGCATCTCCATTCGAGGCAACGACTTCCGCGCCCCCCTCTTGCGGCAGTTGCATCAACGGGCGGCACTGCACGATCACCAGACGGCCTTCTTCGTCCAGCACCCATTCCACGTCCACCGGCGTTTGAAACCCCTCTTCCAGTCGCCTGGTCGCCCGGGCCACCTGGGTGACCATGGCCCGATCCAGGGAAGGAAGGCGTCCCTCGTCCGGATCGAGGTCAACGCGGGTCACGCCTTCCTCGGGCAGACATTGAAATTTCTCCGTCTTCTCCGCCACCACTTCCTTCAATATCCGCTCCGGATCGGTCCGGGAGACGACCCACAGATCCGGAGTCACGCTGCCGTCCACCACGGCCTTGGGTAGGCCGGGCACGGCGTTAACCAACAGCGCGTCCGCACGAATGTCCGTCGGACTCCGGGAGTAGGCCACCCCACCGGCCCGGGCGTCCACCATGGCCATGCACCCCACGCACATGGGCACGTCCTCGTCCTTGATGCCCCGGTTCAAACGGTAGGAAATGGCGGTCACGGAATACTTTCCGGCCAAAATTTCCTTGAATGAAGCCAGCAGGTTGTTTGGATTGACGTTCAGCTCCGACCGATACTGGCCGGCGAAGGACGCTCCGGAAGCGTCCTCTCCAACGGCGCTGGAACGCAGGGAAACCTTGACTCCGGCGCGGGTTCGCGCCTCCAGCCGACCGTACGCCGCCTCGATGGTTCGCCGCAAATCCGCGGGAATCTCGGCGTTGATGATCGCCAACTGAATCTCCGAACTGACCCGGTACAAGGCTGAAGGGTCTTCCATTTCCGTGGACTGGAGGCGACGGTCGATCTCCTTTTGCAGCGTGGTGTGGACCATGAACCGCTCGTATCCGGTGGCGGTGACGACAAACCCGTGGGGAATGCGCAGGTCCGGGAAGCGCTTCAGAATTTCACCGAGATTGGCCATCTTGCCGCCCACGGCGTCGGCCATTTCCTTGTCCACCGCCTCCAGATCCAGGACGAAGTCCGTGACCGGACTGACACGGCGTCGCTCCAGAATCTCACGGATATCGGCGCGGATCTTCCGGAAGGCCGGCTCCAGATCCGCGTATCCGCCACCCGCCAGTTCCCGGAGGTTCTTGACGATGGAATAAACGTCCACGGTGACCGCGGTGCTCCGGGACCGGACAAAGACCATGCCGAAGCTGTGCATGCCATTCAGAGCCTGGTCCAACTCGGTCATCACCCGCAAGGCTTGGTTGTTGGCTTCCAAAAGCCGCTTGAAGGAATTGTACTTGCCCTTGAAAAGAGCGATCACCGCCGCGGCCTCGGCCTCGTCGATCGCCGGAGTCCGGCTGAACAGGCGTTTGATGCGGGTGAGCAGTGAGGGCATGGGGGGTGTTAGGATTCAACGGTTCACGGTTCTGGGGTTCAGCGGTTGCATGATGCAAAAACAAAACTCGTTGTTCAGGATTTAAAAAAAGGGAGTACTTGCCATCCAGAGAGATGAACGGCCAGGGGCCCACGGCAACCGTTGAACCGTGAACCCCTGAACCGTGAACCCGTCCCTTACACTTCCTTCTTCTTCCCGGCCTTCATCTTCATGCCGATCCCTTCGAACAAATACAGGATGGCCATGCCCCACCACAGGGTGTAGATGACGTAAAAGACCAGGCTGAAGGTCAGGATGCCCGCCTTGGAGCGGGCGCTTTCGGGAACAATGCCGTAAAAATTGTAGCCCACTTCCACGGACTTGGAAACCACCTCGGCCACGTGCTTGGCGTCCGCGAAGCGCTCCTGATGGTTCATCTCGTTTTCCAACCCCTTAAACAGCCGATACCAGACATACATCAGTTCCCGGGCTTCGTCCTCGCCGTAGCCGTACCGAGCCCCCACGTTCCGGCCGTCGTTGTGGAACATGTCCCGTGAATCCGTGATAGCGGCCTGGATCATCCGACCCAGGTCTCCTTCGACGTGTGCGGTGGCCCCATCCAGGGAGACTCCAACCCGCGCGGACTGAAGCATGGCCTGGGCCATCACGGCCCGACGTTCGTTGCCCGCATCCAGGCTGGCCTTGAAGGTTTTGCCCAGGAACGCTTCATTTTTCTCTTCCATCTGCTCCATGAAGTAAGCCGAGCCCTTGGAAATGGAGTTGAACAGGTTGTCCGCGGCGTGGAAGGCGTTGGTCTTGTCGTCCTCCAGGCCGGGAAACAACGGCGACCACATCAATCCGAAGATGAGGAAAAAACTGGCGGCCAAAAACAGCCCGGTGCTCAGTTCCTTTTTGTTGATCATGACTATTCCTCCCCTTTCAGGGTCTTCATGTTCGTGAAGAACATGTAGAAGACCCACGCGGCGAAGATGCCGATAATGATGAAGAACAAGACGTTGCCCGTGGCGCTGAGCGCCTTGCCCATGCCCTTGGAGATGTTCAGATAGCCCATGTCGCCCATCTTCTCCGGCAACACGAAGAGCCGGTTGATGAACCCGCCCAGGATGGTCGTGGCGTAAAAGCCGCGGATGTAGATGCCCTTGACCACCTTGGTGGTCATGGCCCCGATCTGGATGCCGATCAGGGAGCCCAGCAGCATGCCCATGGCCAGGGTGTAGAAAATGAACCCGTAGATGGCGTACTGGGCGATGGAGGCGTAGCCCGCCGTGAAGATGATCTGCAAAATGTCCGTGCCGATGGTGGTGAAGGAGGACACGCCCATCAGGTAGACGAAGATGGGGAAGGTCAGGAAGCCGCCGCCCACGCCCATGATCGCCGAGACGAAGCCGACCACCGCGCCGCAGATGGCCACGAACCAGGCTGAAAGCTGCTTGCCGCCGGGGACCAGATCCTGGTCAAAGGAGATCATCGGCGGGATCTTCATGGCCTGAATCTTCGCGGCCACCCCCGGCCCGCTGGGCGCTGAGCCGTGCGCCTCATGGCCGCCGCTACCGCCGTGGACGTCCACGATGTCCACCTTGCGCGCCCGCAGGAAGTCCAGCATGGCGTAGGAGCCCAGAAAGCCCAGCAGCACCACGAACATTACGCTGATGAACGTGTCGCTGAGGATCGGGTTGATTTCATACAACGTTCTGTTGACCACGCCGCCGCCGGTCACGCCAAAGCCCGCGCCCACCAGAAAGGCCACGGCCAGGGCCACGGAGACGTTGCCCAGCTTCCTGTGGATCACGGTGCCCATGATCGCCTTGGCGAAGATGTGGAACAGGTCCGTGCCGACTGCAAGGATGCCCTTGATCCCGGCGCTCATCAGGGCCGGGGTGATAATAAAGCCGCCGCCGGCCCCGATGCATCCGGTGATCAGTCCGGCGAACATGCCGATCAAGATCGAAATGTAAAAAATAAAGGGGGAATAGAAGCTGGGCATGTAGGAATACTTCCCGCCCAGCATTTCCGGCAGGTCCGCATGGGAAAGGCCCATGCCGACGGCACAGGGAATAAGCAGGAGCATCAGAATGAACATCCGCTTCCTGCTCCTGAGAATGTTCATGGACGTATCATAGTCCCACTTGGCGTATTGGACCGCCCCGAGGTGCATCATGGCGGCCAGATTTCTGAAAAATCGCATTTTTGGATTCCTCCAGGGAAGAAGTTCTTATGAGGTGGACGATCCCCGAACAGAGCGAGCGTGTTGGCTATCCTTGTCTTGCCTCACCCCCTTTGTCTCGGCTCCGGATCGCTTCGGAGACCTTGTCCAGCAGTTCATCGATGGGACAGGGCTTCATCATGTAGTCGAACGCCCCGAGTTTCATGCCCTCATCCGCGGTTTCCAGCGTGGCGTGCCCGGTGAGCATGATCACGGGAACCTCGGAATTGATGCGCTTCAACTCCCGCAACGTGGACACTCCGTCCATGCCCGGCATGCTCACGTCCAATACCACGGCGTCAAAATGCCCGGCCCGCATGGCTTCCAACGCCTTCTCCCCGGATTCCACGCCTTCGGCCGCGATGCCGCGCAGCCGCAGCCGCGTGATGACGGTCTCCAGGAAGGACAGTTCGTCGTCGATCAAGAGAATGTGCATGACGCCTCCTCGGGTTTGCTCAGCGCGGTTCCAACATCTTGCGGCAGGAGTCCATGATCTCGACGTAAAAGGACTCCACGGGATAAAGGTTGAACAGCTTGAACCGAATAATGCCCACCACCATGGCGAAAAGAATGACCGCGGTGCGAAACGGCTTGCATTCCCGGATGGTGCCGTCCCCCTGACCCTTTTCAATGCCTTCGATGAACAATTCCAGGAAGCTGTTGTAGATTTCCTCGATGCACTTGCGGCAGTCCGGATTCACGGAGGCGAGTTGGTAGGGGTAGTTGCGAAAAAGAAGCAGAAATTCAAACTCCATGGTTTCCGAGAGCGTAAAAAACAGGTGCACCGCGTGCTCCACCAGTTCCATGCCGGTCCCCTGCTTTTCGATGTTCTCCGAAACTTCCCGAAGAATATCCTTCTTCACCTTGATCAGCAGTTCGATCAGGATGCCTTCCTTGTTCTTGAAGTGGTGAAAAATTGTTCCCTCGGCGGCCCCGCTGAGCTTGGAGAGATCGGCGATGGAGGTATCCTTGAATCCGCGCTCGGCGAACAGCTTTGACGCCGCGTTCAGGATTTCGATGCGATAGGACACGGTGAACTCCTTGATTTGATAAATTTAGAACAAGCTCCCGAGTGAGTACTCGGTCAGTTCGATTCGGCCTTATCGATTTCAAAAAAATATGTCAAGCATCAATACCCACCGAGCGGATGCCCTAAGAAAACTTCTCTCGAGCGGCCGACATCAGCGGCGTTCCGTCGGCTTGTCGAAACCATCGCCCAAAGGTAAAGGACTGGCTGGCTCAGCCGAGCAATCAACCTTTCCCCCAATCTCCCCAGGCCCTTCGGGCCATTGGAAACCGCCCATGAAACGCAAGAGTTCCAACCCAAGCAGCATTGCCAAGCCCCAAAAAATCATGGTCGTCCTGCATGAGGACGACGTGGCTCCCCGGTTCGACCTGGCCCTGGGATTGTTCATCGCCGAGTTCGCTCCCGACGGAAGTAAAATCATGGAAAAAACCCTTGTCCTACCGCATCCGTCGGCAGAGGACCTTTGCCGCCTGATTCTCACCGAAAAGATCACCGTGCTCATCTGTGGCGGAATCGAACAGGAATACTTCGACTACCTGACCTGGAAAGAAGTCCGGGTCATCGATTCCGTCATCGGCGACTACCAATGGGCCGTGCGCCGTTGGCTGGAGAACCACCTCCAGCCCGGCGACATTCAGCGTCCAGCCTGACACCAGTCCCCTCATCACCATCCCATCCGATTCAAAATGATTCAACCAGAAACACTCTGGCTGATTCATCTTGCTCCAAAATGAAACTACCCGACCAGCTTTCTTTCTCATCTTGTTGATATCATTGATTGTTAATTCTGGCACATGATTTGCTCAACTCCTCGTATTCCGGGTCACGGCCAAGCACTTCCGGGGACGTCCATCCAGGAGATCCACACTCGCGAGGCCGTTGTTCGGCCTCGATTCAGGAGTCGTCGGTCAAAGGAGAATCAATGTGCCTACTTGTCATCGAGACCGATCATCTCGTTCGCGACAATCTGACCCACCACCTGCGCCAGCGGGGTTTCACGGTGCGTACGGGGCAAAACAGAGCGAGCGTTGCGCGCATTCTGGAAGAGTGCGTCGTCGAGGTGGCCCTGCTCGGCCTGGAGGGAGTCGGACGCGAGGGACTAGAGTTCCTGCGGGATATCCGCGCGGCAAGTCCCATGACCAGGGTCATCCTGATGACGCCCCCGGACTGTCTGCACTACGCCATCGAGGGCATGAAAATGGGCGCTTTTGACGATGTCCCGGTACCGTACGACATCGACCTGCTCTGCGCGAAGATCCGGCGGGCCGCTTCGCAAGGAGCCAGACGCACAAAACCTCCCTGATTTCGGAAAAGCGGCTAAGTAATGCGATCAATTCCGCGTTCATCGCGGGCGACCGAGATGCAAAACCACGCAACCCGCCGTAACGCCGAGGCGTGAACGACGATGTAACCAAGGAGGAAAACCGAGTGAACACCACATTTACCATTCGCGAACTGATGCGTCCGGTGGAGCAATTTCCACGCATTTCCGACCGGTCTTTTTTTCATGAAGCCATGCTGGCCCTGCAAAAAGCCGACGAGGCGTTTCAATCCGGAAATGCCAGGCAGCGCATCCTGCTGGTGGAAGACGAAGCGGGAAGGATCATCGGCAAGGTCACCCCCATGGACGTGGTCCGGGGACTGGAGCCCAAGTACGACAGGGTCGACAGTTTCAGCGACGACATCCGCTACGGCGTGCCCCAGGTCGTTCAGTCCATGAAGGAGGAACTGCGCCACTGGCAGGAACCGCTTGACGATCTGTGCCGCAAGGCCGCGGAAGTCCGGGTGGCAGCCTTCATGAACAAACCGGAGCCGAACCAGATTGTGAACATCGACGAGAAGATGGACAACATCCTGCACACCTTCGTCACCTCTCGCCGCAATTCCTTGTTCGTCGCGGAAAACAACGCCATCATCGGCCTGTTGCGCTTTTCCGACCTCTATGCGGCCATCCGCGAGGTCGTCCAGGCCTGTGGACTCAAGGCGTCCGCGGCATAACCACTCGTGCCGCGACGATGTCACCGGCGGAAGTTCAAAACACAACCAATCCCTCATTTCTTAAGGAGCAAGAGCCGTGAGCACCATACAGGCAACACCATCCAAGATCGATTTCAAACGGCTGTTTTTTCTCTTTCTCGGCCTGTTTCTGTTTACCGTGGTCTACTACGCCCCGCCCTGGCCCGACGCCATGGACCCCATGGGCAAATCCTTTGTTCTGTCCAAGGAAGGCAAAGCTGCTATAGCCCTGTTCCTTCTGGCCGGAACCTGGTGGGTGTTCGAGGTTCTGCCCATCGGCGTAACCGGGCTGACCATCGGCGTGGTCCAGGCCCTGTTCTTCATCCGCCCGGCCAGCGCGGCGTTCAAGGATTTCATGGACCCCGCGGTGCTGTTCATTTTCGGCTCCCTGGTCATCGGGATGGTCTTCACCAAGGTGGGCATCACCAAGCGCATGGCCTATAAAATGCTTTCCATCGTGGGCGAGCGGACCTCCATGATCTACCTGGGCTGTTTCGTGGTCACGGCCCTGCTGACCCATGTCATGGCCCACACAGCGGTGGCCGCCACCATGTATCCACTGCTGCTGTCCATCTACGCCCTGTACGGCGAAGGGGACAAACCCACCAAGTTCGGCAAGGGCCTGTTCATCGGCATGGCCTTCATCGCCGGCGCGGGCAGCATCATCACTCTGCTCGGCGCGGCCCGGGGCATCGTGGCTCTGGGGTTTTACAACGAGATCACCGGAAACGAGATCACCTTCTTTGAGCTGACCTACTACATGGCCCCGGTGGGCTGGCTGATGGTCTTCACGCTCTGGGGCCTGATCATGGTCCTCTTCAAGCCGGAAAAATCCAGCATTGTCGGCCTGCGGGAAAAGGCCAGGCAGCTCAGCCGAGAAATGGGACCAATCACGCGCAATGAAATCATCTCCGGGTCCATCATTCTCTCAGTCATCGTCTTTCTGTCCCTGCAGTCCTTCATCCCGGTCCTGGGCCAGTTCAACAAGGCCGCGGTGCTGCTGGTCTCCACGGTCCTGTTCTTCATCCTGAAGATTCTGGACATCAAGGATCTGGAAGACATCCCCTGGAACATCGTCCTGCTCTTCTCGGGGGCCATGAGCATGGGTTTCTGCCTGTGGCAAACCGGGGCCGCCGAATGGCTGGCCATCAACTGGCTGGGCTTCTTCCAGAACGCCCACTGGTTCATCTTTATCCTGGCCATGGCCTTCTTCGTGATGGTCATGACCAACTTCATCATGAACGTGGCCGCCATCGCCATTTCCATGCCCGTGGCCCTGGTGGTCGCGCCATATCTGGGTATGGCCCCGGAGGTCGTCGTCTTCGCGTGCCTGATCACAGCGGGCATGCCTTTCCTGCTCCTGGTGGGCGCGGCGCCCAATGCCATTGCCTACAACTCCAAGCAGTTCACCAGCGGCGAGTTCTTCGCCGCCGGAATCCCGGCCTCCATCCTGCTCATGGCCCTGGTGGCCCTGGCCGTACTGCTGATCTGGCCGTTGCTGGGCATGCCGGTACTGCTCGCCCAATAGTCGTCCAATAGTCCCTCAATCCGCGTCCCCCGGTCCGAAAAACGGACCGGGGGACCACCTATTTCTCCCTATTCCCGCCCCTCGCGCCGACTTTCAACCGAGCGCTCCCCTTCAGATTTGACTCTCTCAAGCCACCTTGATTTACGTGAAAAAAGAAACTATCGGAGAATGTCTCGAAATGAGACTAGCCTTGGGTTGACAATTCGGCACGGCTTTTCGAGGCGAAACAAAATGAAACATCGCAAGTCGAGCCGAATGCGACGGACGCTCATAGCAAGTTGAAGCAGCCATATGAGCGATTCCGGGCCAGGATTCGCAGTGCAACGCAACACCATGGTCAGTCCGATGGAAATCTCCATCGACATGTGCTTTTTTGAACAAACTGTTCCAGGCCCCGTCTTTCAAGGCGATCCGGCCGATGGAGAACCAATGCCCCTGCTTGTCGTCGAATCCGACCAGCTTTTTCGGGACAATCTGGTCCATCATCTCCGCCAGCGCGACTTTACGGTCTATACCGGTGAGAACCTGGACGACGTTTTGCGACTGCTCGGAGAACGAACATTTCGCGTCATTCTGCTCGGCTTGAGCGGAGTTGGCCGGAAAGGACTGGAAATGTTGCGCGCCATCCGCTCGGCCAGCCCGTTCACCAACGTTATCCTGATGACCACCCAGGATTGTTTGCAATACTCCATTGAAGGGATGAAGATGGGGGCCTTTGACGATATTCTGGCCCCCTGCGATATTGATTTGCTGTGTACCAAAATCAAGTTGGCAGAAACCAAACCGCAACCCATATCCCCCGATGATTCGAACACCTGCCGGGGAGGCAAACAGGAGGCTCTCTCGTGGATACGACATTGAAAATCAGCGAAGTCATGCGTCCCGTGGATCAATTTCCGCGGGTTTCCGATCAGTCCTATTTTTACGAAGTCATGCAGGCCCTGGAAAAGGCCAATGAGGAATTTCTGGCGGGCAAGATCAAGCAGCGCATCCTGCTGGTGGAGGACCAGAGCCGGACCGTCGTGGGCAAGATTTCGCCCAAGGACGTAGTCCGCGGGCTGGAGCCGCAATACGACAAGATCGACAGCTTCAAGGACGACATTCGCTACGGCCTGCCGCAGATCGTGGAAACCATGAAGCGGGACTACATGCTCTGGCAGGAGCCACTGAGCGATCTCTGTCGCAAGGCCGGAGAAATCAAGGCCGAGCGGATGATTGCCAAGCCGGGGCCGCTCCAGTCCGTGAAAATCACCGACCGCATGGACAGCGCCTTCCACCTCTTCGTCACCACGGGACACGACTCTCTTTTCGTTATGAAAGACGACAACATCGTCGGCCTGCTGCGCTTTTCCGACGTGTACACGGCCATCTGCAAAGTGGTGCAAGCCTGCGGCCTTAAGCCCTCCCAAGCGTAACCGGCAAGACCCTTCACCAATACAAAATCCCCGAAAACATTTAAGGAGGACGAGGCGTGAGCGCTGCACAAGCAACCCCATCCAAAATTGATTTCAAGAGACTGTTTTTTCTCTTTCTCGGCCTGTTCCTGTTTACAGTCGTCTACTATTCCCCGCCCTGGCCCGACGCCGTGGATCCCATGGGCAAATCCTTCATCCTCTCTCCGCAGGGCAAGGCCGCCTTGGCCCTGTTCCTGCTGGCCGGAACCTGGTGGGTCTTCGAGGTTCTGCCCATCGGCGTGACCGGCCTGACCATCGGCGTGGTCCAGGCCCTGTTCTTCATCCGCCCGGCCCATGACGCCTTCAAGGACTTCATGGACCCCTCGGTCCTGTTCATCTTCGGCTCCCTGATCATCGGCGCGGTGTTCACCAAGGTGGGCATCACCAAGCGGCTGGCTTACAAGATGCTGATTATCGTCGGCGAGCGCACGTCCATGATCTACCTGGGCTGTTTCGTGGTCACGGCCCTGCTGACCCACGTCATGGCCCACACCGCGGTGGCCGCCACCATGTACCCGCTGCTGCTGTCCATCTATGCCCTGTACGGCGAAGGCGACAAGCCCACCAAGTTCGGCAAGGGGCTGTTCATCGGCATGGCCTTCGTGGCCGGCGCGGGCAGCATTGTCACACTCCTCGGCGCGGCCCGGGGTATCGTGGCCCTGGGATTCTACGAGGAAATCACGGGAAAGAGCATCTCCTTTTTTGAATTGACCTTCTACATGTTTCCCATCGGCTGGTTGATGGTCTTCCTGCTCTGGGGCTTTTTCATGATCTTCCTCAAGCCGGAAAAGGCCGTCATTCCCGGATTGCGGGACAAGGCCCGTCAGCTCAGCGCGGATATGGGGCCGATCACCCGCAACGAGATCCTGGCGTCCGTAATCATCTTCGGCGTCATCCTGTTCCTGTCCCTGCAATCCTTCATTCCGGCCCTGGCCCCCTTCAACAAGGCAGCGGTGCTCCTGGTCTCCACGATTCTCTTTTTCGTCTTGCGAATCCTGGACATCAAGGATCTGGAAGACGTTCCGTGGAACATCATCCTGCTTTTCGCCGGGGCCATGAGCATGGGCTTCTGCCTCTGGCAGACCGGGGCCGCGGAATGGCTGGCCATCAACTGGCTGAGCTTCTTCACCGAGGCGCACTGGTTCGTCTTCGTCATGGCCATTGCCTTCTTCGTCATGCTGATGACCAACTTCATCATGAACGTGGCCGCCATCGCCATCTCCATCCCGGTATCCCTGGTGGTCGCCCCCTACCTGGGCGTGGCTCCGGAAGTCATCGTCTTCGCCTGCCTGGTCACCGCGGGCATGCCTTTCCTGCTCCTGGTGGGCGCGGCGCCCAACGCCATCGCTTACAACTCCAAGCAGTTCACCAGCGGTGAATTCTTCGCCTACGGCATCCCGGCCTCCATCATGCTCATGGGCTTGGTCGGTCTGGCCGTGCTGTTGATCTGGCCGCTGCTGGGCATGCCGATCCTGCTGGATTGATCCGGCTGACCGACATCACCCCAACCCTCCCGGTCCGCTTTTCGGGCCGGGAGGCCAACCATAAAAAAATGGAGAACCCTACATGAAGTGCAAGGAAGAAATCAGCGCCCTGTTCGACAAGTGGAACCAAGCGGTCCAAAGCGGCAACCCGGACAACGTAGTGGCCATGTACGCCTTCAACGGCATCCTGCTGCCCACGGTGTCCAACCAGGTCCGCCACAATCACGCCGAAATCCGGGACTACTTCGTCCATTTCCTGGCCAAGAAACCCAGCGGCGTGATCAACGAAAGCAACATCCGGGTCTACGGCGACATCGCCATCAACTCCGGCGTGTACACCTTCACCTTCAGCCCGGACGGGCAGGAACCCTTCTCCGCGACTGCTCGCTACACCTTTGTCTACCAGTGGTTCGGCGACCACTGGCTGATCGTGGAGCACCACTCCTCGGTCATGCCGGAGAAGTAGGAAAAAACTAAAAACGGCCCCGCGAAAGCGGGGCCGTTCTAGCGAGGGGGGATGTGCCATGAGCGGTGGGAAGGATGATGGGAATGATGGGAGGTATGGGAAGAATGGGAACACTGCTCCCAGCGATAACGCTGAAAAGCCAGCCCTCCAGGACACCGCATCATCTCAAGCCCCCCATAATTCCCATCCTTCCCATAACTCCCATACCACCCAACC
>NZ_PZKN01000045.1 GCF_003046795.1 Desulfonatronum sp. SC1
CCCTCCCTGCATCCCCAGGCCATGACCAGATTGCGGGAAGGCCTGACCCGCCTGTTCCAGCAAGAGCCCTTTCACGAAGGTTCCAGGGTGAATTTCCTGGGCGATACGCGGGACATCATGCTCTGGCTGGGTGAAGGCCATGACCCGGACCTGCCTGGTTCGGCCCGCGCCGCCGACGCACCCTACACCGGAATCCGGCCATCCTATCGCCCCAGGAAGGGCCCCATGCAGCGACCGGAAGAGCTGCTCCTGATCACCGGCTTCACTGACCTTGATCCGGCCTGGGTACGCCAACATTTCACGGTGTGGGGAACGGACGGACGGATCAATCTGAATCTGGCCGACAAGGAGCTGCTCCTGGCCGTGGCTCCGGAATTGGAAGCCTATTGGCCGGCCATCCAGCGGCACCGCACGGAACACGGTTTCCAGCGCCTGGACGAGCTCATCGCCCGCATCCGGCTGCCCATGGATGTCTACCAACGCGTCCTGCCACATCTGGCCCTGGAAGCGGACACCCTGGAAATCTCGGTTGAGGTCCGGCAACCGGCATGGTATGAACTCCACCGAATCATCGTGGAACGGCCCTCCATCCTCGCCGACACCCCGCCCAGAATTCTGGCCAGGGACATCATCGAGTCCAGGCCGCTTTGAGATGCAACGACGAGAACCAATGGAAAGACTTGATTATCCGAAGGATGAGAGAAGCTTATGATTCAAGAATATTGCCAAAATGCCATCGCTCGCGCCGAATACAAGAAACTTGACGACGGCACTTGGTTTGCTGAAATTCCTGGTTTTCAAGGAGTCTGGGCCAACGGAGAAAGCATTGAAGCCTGTCGGCAGGATCTCTGGTCGGTTTTGGAGGAATGGCTCGTAATGAAAATTCAAGACGGCGACCCGCTCCCATGTTTCAATGGTTTGTCCCTGCATGTTAAAGAAGTTGCCGTCGCATAAGGTCCATGCCGCTTTCCCGCCGACAACTCATTCAAAAGATGCGCCTGCTTGGCTTCCATGGTCCCTATTCCGGAGGCAAGCACCAATTCATGGCCAAGGAAACACTCAAGGTTCGCATTCCGAATCCCCACAAATCCAATGAAATATCCGAAGCCCTGTTGTCCGAAATACTCCGGCAAGCAGGGATTTCCAGAAAAGACATCTTGAATTAAACACGAGCCCCACTTGCCTCGCACTTCCACACGCAACCAATTTACTATCGTCCGATTCATCAAGGACGACCCGGTTTGGGAGCGCTTTGACGGCCAAACCCTCCACCCGGTCCCGCATCCGGATCAGGCCTCGAAGTCTTTGCGTTCCCTGCCGGTGTTGGTACTGATTCCGGATCGATTGTTCTTTTTCTTCCAGCCGGAGAGCGACCACCATTCCGGCAGCCTCCGGCAACGCACCGCCGCGGCCCGACTGGAACTGGAGCAGATATTTCCCACCCAGACGTCGGAGCACGGCCCCGGGATCCTGCTCGATGCCGGACGCACCCACCTTTTGGGCTGTCTACCGCACCCGGAGCTGACCGAATTCGCTCGTCGCCACCAGGATATTCTGGCCCGGGCCAACGCCGTAACCACACCGTTTTTCCTGGCCTGGAACGCGGGTCATCGACGCAAGATCGAAAGCTGGGTCTGGGACAATCCGGAGGACGGCGCCACGGCGGCCATGCTCCACGGCCAAATGACCTTTTTTCCCGGCAACGGCGCGGAACTGGAAACGCGGATTGCCGAAGCGTCAGGAACCGGAAACACCGGCCAACCTCTCCAAGTCAACACGCAGTGGAGCTTGCCCGATCTGCTTCAGGCCGCTCCGGACATCGGCTGGTCCCAACTGCGCCTGCCGTTGCCCGCCGCGGCGGGCGAGGGGTTGGATCTGCGCCGTCTGGTTCGCTGGTGCATCGCCGCGACCCTTCTGGGCGGCTTGCTCTGTACCGGACAGGCCCTGCGTCTGACGGCCCAGCAGGCCCAAGTGAAGCAGTGGGAACAGGCCACGCACCGGCTCTACGCCGAAGTTCTCCCCCCTCCCCTGGGCGACGACCCCTTTGGCCGCCTGCTGTTCCGACATGGCCAACTCCAGGGGCCGATTCAGTCCGGGCCGGACGCCTTGGCCATGCTAGGGCTGCTCAGTGCATCGGCACCGTCGGACTTCCACGTGGAAACCTTCTCCCTGGGGCCGAATTCGGGCATCATCCGAGCCAGACTGGCCGACTACGAACAACTGGAAACCCTGCTCAAGGCCCTGGAAGGCCAGGACCGCCTCCGCTTCGACCTGGACCAAGCCTCCAGCGCGGACGACGCCGTCCTGGCGACACTGAGGGTGAGCTACTGACCCCGGCTCGACAACCAAGACATTTGGCCCCATGAACCGTTCACAACGCATCGCTTTCCGTCGGCATCCGTCCCCCCTGACCTTTTGGCGGGACTGGCCGCGCGGTCGTCAACGGGGGGCCTTGTGCCTGCTCCTGGCCCTGACCGTGGCGGGCTCCGTGGCTGCTTGGTTCTCGCTGTACGCCGCGACCCAGCGCGCGGTCCTTCGCGAAGAAACGGCCACGGAACTCCATCAGCGCGTCGCGACATTGGTCGCTGAAATCCGCGACCAGGAACGTGGGCCAAGCCTGGAGCGGGCCAACCTGCCGATATTGGTCGCGGCCCGCCAGCTCAGCCGGGACATCGGCCTGGAAGACAAGCTGATTTCGGTCAGGCCGGCCTTGCAGGCCACGGGTCGCGACGGGGTTCAGCTTTACTACGAACGGCTGACTTTGCCGGACCTGTTGGCCCTACTGGAAACCCTGGGCCGCGACGGCGGCCTGCAAACCTCCACAGTAACCTTCAACCGGCGTCTGGACAATCCATCCCTGGCCGATCTCCAATTGGTACTCTATCGATGACCTCACCCAATCCTGTTCATGGCGCTCTTCGTGATCCCAGCTCCCGCGGCGCCGACCACACTTCGGGCCAAACTGCTGGCCAAACCGCCGCCAAACCGGGCCTGCTCCGCCGCTTCGGCCCGGTCGGCACGATTTTTTTCATCGGCCTGCTGATCGGACTGCTCTTCTTCCTCTCCAGAGAACTGCTCTGGAGCCAGGTTCTGCGGCATACCCTCGGTCACCTGCCCAACGCCTCCTGGAGTTGGCAGGCCGTCGGGAACCGAGGGCTGACGCACATCACCTACCAGCACTTTGAGCTGCATGTGAACCAGAGTCGGTTCTTGGTTCCGGAACTGACTATCCAACTGGGCACGACCCGCCCGGTGACCATGACCGCTGTCACCGGGCCGACCCTGGTGGCGGATTTCAGTTGGGACAAGGAACTGCGCCTTTCCGGCGGCGTGAACCTCCAGCGCCTACTCCCCGAACAGCGGGTGCAGGGAACGGTGGAGACCGAAGGATTCGTCCGCTGGCGAACGTGGGACAAGCCTCCGCATCAAGGCGAACTGGACATCCAGGCCCCCGGCCTGCTGGTCGTGGCCCCGGGAATCATGACCATCAACCTGCGCGGCCAGGCCACCCTGGAAGGCAACCACCTCCGCCTGACCCCCCTGCAAGCCGACGGCCCGGTGGGCGTCACCGCCGACGCCGAAGGATTTCTGGACTGGAACCGCCTGGAAAACACCACCTACTCCATCTCCGGTACCCTGACCGGCCTGGGCAATATGCCCTTTTCGGCCTCCGGGCGGCTGGGGAGTTTGTGGGGGAGGTAGGGTGAAAAAATGGGCGAGGAGAAAAGCCGGAGAGCCGAGCTATAGACTGGTGACCCGCAACAACTCTTCCATGGTGGTTTTGCCTTGATCTACGAGGCGCAGGCCGTGCTCGTGCATGGTTTGGAAGCCGGTTGTCTTGAGATGGGCGCGGAGCTGCTCCACGGAGGATTTCTGAACGACCAAGCTTCGCAAGGCCTCATCCACGGGCATCAGCTCGAAAATCCCCTGGCGGCCGCGGTAGCCGCTGTGGCGGCAGGCTTCGCAGCCGATATGGGGCGATGGCTGGGTTGAATGGGAGGTATGGGAAGGATGGGACGCATGGGAGGGTGAGGAACACGTTGGACAGTTTAGGCGGACGAGGCGTTGGCCGATGACCAGATGCAGGGATGAGGCCAGCAGGAAAGGTTCCACGCCCATTTCCAGCATCCGGGTGACCGCGGTGGGCGCATCGTTGGTGTGCAAGGTGGCCAGGACCAGGTGTCCGGTCAGGGAGGCCTGCACGGCGGTGCTCGCGGTTTCCTGGTCCCGGATTTCGCCCACCAGGATGATGTCCGGATCCTGACGCAGGAAGCCGCGGATGGCCGTGGCAAAGGTCACGCCCGCGGCCCGGTTGACCTGGACCTGGTTCACGCCGGGCAGGTGGTACTCCACCGGGTCCTCCACGGTCATGATGTTCCGGGATTCGCGGATCAGCTCGCGCAGGGCCGCGTAGAGGGTCGTGGTCTTGCCACTGCCCGTGGGGCCGGTGACCAGGATGATCCCGTGGGGCGCGGCGATCATCCTGGTGATCACGGCCACGGCCTCCGGCTCCAGGCCAAGGTCGGATAGGGGCAGGATGTTCTTGGAACGGTCCAGGATGCGCAGCACTGCCTTTTCGCCGTTCAGCGTGGGCATGGTGGAAACCCGGACGTCCACATCCTTGCGGCCCACCCGGACCTGAAAGCGCCCGTCCTGCGGAGCCCGGCTTTCAGCCACATCCATCTGGCCCATGACCTTGATCCGGGCCAGCACCGTGGATTGGACCGCCAGCTCCAGGCGGCGTTCGGTGCGCAATTCGCCGTCCACCCGGAACCGGACCTGAAAGCCGTTTTCCCGGCCTTCGAAGTGAATGTCGCTGGCCCCCTGACTCACCGCCTGATGCAGCAACCGATTCACCAGCCGGACAATGGGCGCGTCCTCGTGGGACCAGCCCAGCAGCTCCCGCCCGGAATCGTCCGCTTCATCGCCCAAGGCCTCCTCATCCTCCGCCGCCGCCGATGCGTCCTCTTCCCAGAGCGCCAGGGCCTGCTCCAGGGCCGGAAAAAAAAACTCGTTGCGGACCAATTCCGTACGCACGGCCAGACCGAGCCTCCAGGCCAGAAAATCAGCCAGAGGCCTGGCTCTGGCAGCCAGAAGCCAGACCCGGAGCATCCCGTCTTCCGCGGCCACGGGCAGAAATTCGTTACGCCGGGGAAAGGCCAGATACTGGCTCACGATCTCCTGGGGCAGGCGCGACAGGTCTGGTGCCCCCGTCAAAGCGTTTCCAGATGTCATTGGCCGGGCACCCGTTGCAACTCTTGCCCCCCTTCCCATCTCATCTCCCGGCCCATTTCCCGATCCAGATCAAAGCCGTGCCGGTCCCCGCCCTGCCAGAACTCCCGCTGCAGCAGCTCCCGGCTGGTGCGCTGGCCTTCCCGCAGGTCATCCATGCGTCGCCGGGTCAATTCCTCGGCCTGCTCCACGGTGTTGATAATTCTGGCCGACAGAAAGACCATCAGGGTCGCTTTCTCCGCGGAGACCGCCTCCCGGCGAAACAACCAGCCCAGAACCGGAATCTTTGACAGACCCGGCACGGCCCGGCGGACCTGGTTGAAATCGTTTTGCATCAGCCCGCTGATGACCATGGTGAACCCGTCCGGGATCTGGACATTGGTTCTGGTGTTCCGGCTCCGGGTTCGCGGCCGGTCGTCCTCACCGGCCGAATCGATCACGTTGCTGACTTCCTGCTCTACCTGCATCCGGATCACCCCGGTCTCGGAATTGATGTGCGGAGTGACCTTCAGCCTGATCCCAACATCCCGGTATTCGAAGGTCTTGATGGCATTATTCTGGGTGTCGAACTTCTCGCTGACCTGGTAGGCGCGATTCTCGCCCACGAAGATTTCCGCCTCGGCGTTGTCCAGGGTCATGATCTGCGGAGTGGAAAGAATGTTGAAGTCCCGGGCGGTTTTCATAAAGCTGATCAAGGCGCCGAGGGTGGAAAACGTCTCTCCGGCGTAGGTGATGGCGTTGCCCAGGGCTCCCACGGTAAACCCTCCCGGTGCCAACGGCGGAGCCGCCGTCGCCAGCAAGGGCGTCAGGCTCGAAGGTGACCCCAGAAAACCGCCCGTGGCCACTCCATCTGATCCGCCTCCGCCCACGACCCACTCCACGCCGAAGTCCTGGCTGTTCTCCAGGGATGTCTCCACGATCAGGGCTTCCACGAAAACCTGATCCAAGGGGCGATCCAAATGGGCGATGATAGACTCCACCTGGCGCTGAATCCGCGGCTCGGCCAGAACCAGGACGGAGTTGGTCTCCGCGTCCGCGGCCACCAATACACCGCGACCATTCACTCCCTCCTCCGCCCCCCCGACTCCATCACCCTGAAGCAGGGTGCGCAGCACGTCCGCGGCGGAGGATGCCCTGGCGTTCTTCAGGGCGTACATGCTCATGTCCGCGCTGGAATCGGTGATCCGGTCCAGATTGTCCAACAAGCCGCGCACGGCTTGACGCTGCTCATCGGAGCCCGCCACCAGCAGGGAGTTGGACCATTCCACCGCCAGGATCACCGGGGTCTCGGCCAGATGGCCGCGGGAAAACAGTTCCTCGTACAACTGCCCCACCTTCCGGGCCGTGACTCCGGCCTGGGCCTGATGCAGGGGCAGCAGTTCCACGTCCCAACGCGCGCCCAGGGACAGCACCGCCTCCAGGACTTCCTGCATCTTGCGCACCCTGGAGCGGGTGTCCCGGAGCAACAGGGCTTGGGCCTGGGGAATCTCCATGATCAACCCGAACCGGGAGGCAAATGGCTGCAACAATTCGCTGACCTGCTCCCGCGGCAAACGCTGGTGCAGGCGAATGACCGTGGTCAGCAGTTCGCTGTCCTCCCCCGGCTCCAGGCCGGGGCGGAGCGGATCGACCATTTCCGCGGCCTGCGGGGATTGCAAGACGTAGAAAAGGTCGCCCTGGGCCACCAGATCCAGGTTGTTGCTGGCCAGCACCCTGTCCAACACGGCCAACAGCTCCGGTTCGGTCATGGGTGCCTGGGAATGCAGGGAAACCTTCACCGGCGGGATCTGATCCTCGCGAAAAACCATGTTCCGGCCGGTGAACCGGCCAACGAACACAATGAAATCCCGCAGGGTAATCCCTTCCAGGTTGGCGGTCATCCGTTGGTCTTCTCGATCTTCCGCTTCCTGGGCTGAAACCACTCCCAAGGAAAGGATGAGTACCAAAAGCACGAAAACCAGGGCGATCAAACACCGCACGCCGCAACATGCCGTAAATCTTTTCATGGACACCGTTCCTCTGATCTTCGCCGGGCGACGGTCATGGAAATACATGGGGCTAATTCAGTTCAAGGATAAAAGTCTGCATCTGGGAGGCTCGTTGGACGTCCAGGGTGACCAGGGAAGATCGGTCCATGCCGGAATAGGCCTGGAGGAGCTGGGTTGGCCCGGTCAGCGCTTGGCCGTTTATTCTGGCCAGCACGTCCCCGTTACGCAACCCTACCTTGTGCAGCAAGGAATCCGGACGAATGCTGAGCACCTGAAAGCCGCTGACCCGGCCATCCACCGTGAACGGCTTGAAGCTGGCCATTTGCAGCAGCGCGTTCGGGTCGGAAAGCAGCGGTTGGACGTCCTGCCGGGAAAGACTGACCCGGGTTCCAACGCCGGGGGCCGCCCAGGCCTGCATCTCGGGTGGCCGAAATTCCGCGCCCGCTTCCACGGCTTTCCCTTGACCGTCCCAAAGCTGAACCTCTTCTCGCCGACCGCCGGACGCGAACACCGCGGACCGGGCCCGCACTTCCACCAGTTCCCATCCGTCAAGCATATCGCCCCGGTCGGCGATCACGAAATCCTCGTCGCGACGCAGCAGAGCCTTGGCCCTGGTCCCGGTGACCGTCCCCAGCAAGCGCCAGTCAAACGTCGCCGCAGCCTCCGCGGGTTCCGGGGATATACGCTCATGCACGGGGATTTCCAGCCCCAGGATATTGGCATCCAGGATCACCGCGGTCCAGGACTCGGGGGTGGCGGTATTCGACGATATCAGCCTTGGCGAGGAAAGCGCCGGCGTGGTCTCGGCATGTCTGTTCCACAAGCCCGTAAGCACGAAAGCCGCCGCCAGGCCGAACGCCAACGCCAAAAGCAACTGGCACGAACGAAGAGAGAACAACCAGGTCGATTTCACGAAGAGGAGGAGAAAGGGTTCAGGATGTGGGGCACGGGGAAAACTAAAACATTCATCTGCTCCGGGCAAGAAGAATCAAAATGAGCGATACGGTGATCCGCGACGCGGACGAGTTTCGCGCCTACCCGACGTAGTTCGGCAGATTCAAGAACAACTCACGGGTAAAGGTGACCAGCTTGTCCATGATCCAGGGAAAGGAAAACAGCAAAGCCAGGAAAATGGAAATGATCTTGGGCACGAAGGTCAAGGTCATTTCCTGGATTTGAGTCGCGGCCTGGATAATGCTGACCAGGACGCCCACAATCAAACCAATGCCCAGCATGGGCAGGGCGATCATCAGGGTCAGTTCAATGGATTGACGGGCAAAGCCGATCACGAATTCAGGGGTCATAATGGTCTCCAGGCAAAAGAGAATCAGGGTTCACGAAAAACGCCGCCTCGAAGCTCTGCTCGCGACTCGCGAAGGCCACCAAGCTGGCTTCAAATCTCAAATCTCAAATCTCAAATCTCAAATCTCAAATTCCTACGTCCCGCGTCAGGCAAAGCCGTTCACCAGCGAGAAAATCAATAGATTCCAGCCGTCCACCATCACGAACAGCAGCAACTTGAACGGCAGGGAGATCATCACCGGGGGTAACATCATCATGCCCATGGAGAGCAGGATGCTGGCCACGACCATGTCCAGAATCAGGAACGGAATGTAGATCAAGAAGCCCATTTGGAAAGCGGTTTTCAACTCGCTGATCATGAAGGCGGGCACCAGGATGATGGTCGGCACTTCGTCCCTGTTGGACGGGCGATCCATTTGAGTGATGGAGTAGAACAGCGAAAGGTCTTTTTCCCGAGTGTGCTTGAAGAAAAAGGCCCGCATGGGTTGTTCGGCCCGGGTCAAAGCTTCTTGAAAGCCGATATCTTCGGCCAAATAAGGCTGGAGCGCCGTGTCGTTGATCTCCTTGCCGATGGGCATCATGATCACGAACGTCAAAAAAATGGCCAGACTGGCCAGGACCTGGTTGGGCGGCATCTGCTGGGTGCCCATGGCCTGACGGATGAAGGAGAAGACGATGACGATGCGGGTGAAGCAGGTGGCCGTGAGCATGATGGCCGGGGCCACGGAGAGGACGGTGAGCAGAAAAAGGATTTCCAGGGCAATGGAAACGTTGTCCGGCTCGGTGGCCCCGCCGCTCAAGGTCAGATTCAGGGACGGAACCCCTGTCTGCGCGGCGGCGAAGCTGGACAGGATGGGGAGAAGAATCAGGGCTAAGAAGCCGAGACTAACCGCCTTTGGCCCTGGATTGCTCCAGATGTTTGGAAAAATTGGCTTGTTCAGTGTCATGGTGCGTCTCCGTGAGCAGCGTTATGGAGGAATCCGTCACTCCCAGCACCATGTCCTTATTCAAATACCGGACCACAACCACACTCTTGCGCGACCCCAGGGCCATCTGGCCCACCAGCTTGAGATCAGCGGGGAGATGACGGGTCAATCCGGCCTTGTGCCCATACCGCTTGAGCAGGTAAAGCAACACGAACAGCAAGGCCAGCACCAGGAACAAACCACCGACCATTTTCAGCGCCGCGAAGCCGAAGTCCCAGGTCGGCGTCGTCATGGAAGGATCGACTGAATCAGGCAAGTTGTTTGACCCTCTCAATGGGGCTGATGATGTCCGTAAGGCGCACCCCGAACTTTTCGTTGATCACCACTGCCTCTCCCCGGGCCACCAGCTTGCCGTTGACGAAGATTTCCAATGGTTCTCCGGCCAACTTGTTCAACTCCACCACAGATCCTTGCCCGAGTTGGAGCAACTCGTTGATCAACAGCTTGGTCCGTCCCAGTTCGGCGGAAACATCCAGCGGGATGTCCAGGATGAAGTCCAAGTCTCGTTTGGTCTTCTCCTTGGGGGTCTTGGCGTCGGAAGCCAAATCTTTGAACTTGGGCTCCTCGGTTTTGGCGGCGAAGGATTTTTGCTGTTTCTCCTTCTTCAACTGGGTCTCTTCTTCCATGGCCAGGGCCTTGGCCCATTCGTCCGCCATATCCTCCTGACCGTCGCTCATTTTTTCGGTCTGGGCGGCGGCTTTGGTGGCCGCCTCGAAGGGATCCTCAGGCTCTCCGCCCTCGTCCATTTCTTCCAGGGCCTTGGCCCACTCTTCCGCCAGTTTATCCTGGTCCATTGACTCGTCGCTCATGAGGGACCTCGTTTCAGTCTCAGCGAACGCTTCCGGCTCGCCGGTGGTTGATGATTGTCGATTTAGCTGTTCGTTGAAAAACTCCCAATTGCTGCGTCGCTGCAAAAAGCTCAAACTCTCACGTATGAATAAATACGTTTCGACCTCGAACTTTTTTTGCTCCTTACACTTGGGATTTTTGAACGAACGGCAAGATAAAGGATTTTCAGCAATCAATTAAGCATCGTCAGTACCGAACTTCCGCTTCCTTGACCACCTGAAACGCCCTGTTCGCCTTGACGAAGCCGGGCAAGCAATAAAACTTGTCCACGCCGTGAATTTTCACTTCCAGAGGTTGGTCCGTGTCCGTATCCAAGAGCAGAATGTCGCCAATGTCCAGATTCAACAACTGACGTCCGGTAATGGAGGTCCGGCCCAATGGAACCACCATTTCCACCGGAATTTCCAACAAGCGCTCCTTGAACCGGGAAAGCCAGGCATGGTCCACTTCCAGTCGCTCGGACTGAAAAGAAGCATAAAGCTTCGAGCGGATCGGCTCGATGGTCGAGTACGGCAGACAAAACACCAGGGAGCCGATGGCGTTTTCCAATTCCACCTCCATGGAAATCACGACGACCACGTCGCTGGGCGGTACGATGCTGGCGAACTGAGGGTTGATCTCCATGCGTTGAAGCTCGACGCGCACATCATGCACCGGGGTCCAGGCCTGCTCCATGGCGAAGAGAAAAAGCTTGACCACCCGCTCGATCACCGACTGCTCAATGGGAGTAAAGTCTCGGCCTTCGATTTTCGGCTGAGAGCCTTGACCACCGAAAAAATTCTCCACCAAAGCGAATACCAACCTGGTGTCCACGACCAGAATGGCATTGCCACGCAAGGGCTCGATCTTGAATATATTGATGCTCGTAGGAACGGGCAGGGAACGCATGAAGTCCCCGAATTTGGACATGTCGATGGACACCGGGTTGACGTCGACCTTCTTGCGCATCATGTTGGCCAAGGCGTTGGAAGCCAAGCGGGCGAAGCGATCGTTGACGATCTCCAGCACCGGCATGCGCCCACGGATGATCCGGTCCTGATTGGAAAGATCAAAGGTGATAACTCCCGAGTCATCGCCCGCATCCGCGGATTCGGTCTCGATCTCTCCGCCGGTCAGCCCCCGCAATAGAGAATCGACTTCATCCTGGGACAAAATTTTATTCATGTGTCGATCATCCGTACTGAAAGTGCACTACAGGTTCCCGGCTCACGCGCCGGATTACTGGACCACGAACTCCGTAAAATACACGTTGGTCACTCTGCCGCCCCCCACGATCTGATTCAGCCGTTCCACTATCTGGTTTTTCAAGGTGATCTTGCCCTCCATGCTGGCCAGATCGGCGAAAGATTTGCCGGCCAACAGGAGAATCACGGCGTCACGGATCCGGGAGTTATTGCGCTGCACGTCGGCGATCACGGCCCTGTTCAGCACTTCCACGTCCAGGGTCATGCGCAGGAATCGTCTCCCCAAAGGATCGGCCAGATTGACCACGAACGGCTCCAAGGTCACGATCTCCGGGACGAACTCCGCCTTTGGCTTCTGACGGTCGGCCTGGTCACCTTCCAGCCCCAAGGCGTCTTCCTCGGACGCGGCCCCAGGTCCCATCAAGAACCAGTATGCCGCGCCTCCGCCGCCGGCCAAGAGCAATAAGACCAGCAGCAATATGACCCACTTCACCTTTCCTCCCTTCTTCCCGTCCTCTTCCACCGGAGTCGCTTCTTTTTTCGCCATGCGTCACCTCGTCGAGACGGTTCGCGGAACACGGTGAACCGCGGAACCGTCTTCACGCTCATCGGAGCTGTTACAATGCGTTCTTGAAAAGAATTTCCACCCGGCGATTCAAGGCTCGTCCTTCCGGGGTCCGGTTGTCTCCCACCGGCATGCTCTCGGCATAGGCGGAAACGGACATTTTGGCGTCCGGAATCCCGGAGGACAGGAGCACTTCCAGCACGGCCATGGCCCGCAGGGCGGACAGGGTATCGTTGTCCATGGTCCTGCCCACCAAACTGTCCGTATGCCCGGAAACATTGACCACATTGGGCACGTAGAGAACCAATGGGGCCAGCACCTCCAAAAGTCTCCTGGCCGGATCTTTCAGCTCATGGCCCCCCAGGGGGAAAAGCAGTTCGTCCGTGAGCAAAATGGCCACACCATCGGGACGTTCCAAAAGCTTCAGGTTCTCATCCAGCGTTGACCTCGGAACCTCCCGCGGCAGGACATCGTCCGGAAAAAGCAGGTCCCGGATGCGTTGTTCATTGTCCCGGAACTCCCAGGGACGCTCCAAAAGCTTGATCACCTCTTCCACCCTGGTGGGAATGCGCCCGGCCGTCTGCCTGGAAACCACGCCCATATCCCCCCTGAAAAAGGTCGAGGCATCGATGACCACCTGCCGGTCCATGGAGGACATGCTGAGCAGCAGGACGAAAAAGGTCAAGAGCAAGGTGATCAGATCGGAAAACGTGATCAACCAGCCCATGGGGTCGACTTTGGCTCCGCCGCCCTTTTTCCTTTTTTTGGCCATGGTCGCTCCGCACGGGATCGCTCACCTAAGGAAGCGAGCAAAATTAACCTGGACATATTGCGGTTATTCCCGTGTCGCGTTTGCCCCTCCGTAGGGGCGCCCCTCGCGGCCGCCCCGGATGGTCGCGGCAATGCGGTACAGCAGCAATATACCGGCATTCCATTTAATTGCGTAGAATCAGGGCAGGCGCAAGGCCTGCCCCTACGGTAAGAATTGCCAGAAAAAAATCCTAGGATATCATTGTATTTTCATCAAATTGTTCAACTTATATTTGCTTGACTGCTAAGGGCGAAAGGAATCATTACCCGGTGCATCCGGAAACCGGAAGATGAAGTCTCTAAAAATATACTCCTCCGGCGTGGTAACCGCCTCCGGCCGGGCAAGCCGCGGCATCCAGGTTTCGTTGCGTCGGTCCAGGATAAAGTCCACCCTTCTGTTGGCACGACGTCCTTGCGGCGTTAGTGGACTTTCTCGAGGCTTAAACCGCCCCAGGCCTTCCATGCGCAAGTTTTCCACGGGAACCCCCTGCTCCAGGAGAAAGCGGTACACGCTCATCGCCCTGAACAGGGACAAGGCCCAGGAGGGATCCGGAATCTCGTCCGGCATCGAAGCATGGTAGACCGCCTCGAACTCATCCCGCAACACCGAGGCGTGCCCGGCCACCTGCACCGGTGCCTCGACCACGCGCAAAACCGGAACCACCTGTCGTAAAAACGCTCTGCCCTCCGGCGACAGCTCGGTTTTTCCGGGGGCGAACAAGACCGTCGTGTTCACGCTGAAAATCTGCACGAACCGGTTGCTGACGAATTGCAAGTCCTCCTCGATGTCGTCCCAGAGCAGTTCCTTGAGCGCGGCCAGATCCCGGTCCGGAGGAATCGGCCCAGGATGAACAGCTTCCAAGCTTTCCTGGGTGCCCAGGACGTCCGGCTTGGCCTGCGTCATTCCGAAGGTCCCCAGCAATGAGCCGAGAGCCAGCCGAATCCTGCGTTCATCCATCAAGGAGGCGTTGGTCACCAGGTAGACGAAAAACGCCATGATCAGGATCATCAAGCCCGTGAAGGTCAGCAACCAGCCGGGAGTTTGCGGAGCAGCCTGCTTTTTTTCCCGCTTCTTGCCCATGGGGATATCCGGTCCAGCTCGGCATCAGTCCGTCTGGCTGCGCATTTTAGGAGGCAGAAAACCGTTCAACTTTTCTTCAATGATTCTGGGGTTTTCCCCCCTGGAAATGGACAAAATGCCCTCCAGGGCCAATTCCCGGAGCAGCACTTCTTCCTTGCTGCGGGTTTTCAATTTGCCGGAAAGAGGGTTGAAAACCAGGTTGGCCAAAACCGCGCCGTAGAACGTGGTTATCAAGGCTACGGCCATGGCCGGCCCGATGGCCGAGGGGTCGTCCATACTTTGCAGCATTTGAACCAGCCCGATGACCGTGCCGATCATCCCCAAAGCCGGCGCATACATGCCCATGGCCGCGAACATGTCCGACCCGGTCTCATGGCGTTCCTGCAGGTAGGCGATTTCCGTTTCCATGATGTCCTGAATCATCTGCGGCTCCACCCCGTCCACCGTGAGCTGCATGGCCTTGCGCAGATAAGCGTCGTCGATCTCCTTGAGCAGGGGCTCCAGGGAAAGAATCCCCTCCTTGCGCGCCCGGTTGGCGTAGTCCAGAAACTGGCCGATGGTATCGCCGGGCTTGGGCAGTTGGTTGAAGAAACAGTTCCTGACCACGCCGACCACGCCGAGAATATGTCCCAGCGGGTAGTGGACCAGGGTCGCCCCGATGGTCCCGCCGAGTACGATCAAGGCCGAAGGTATGGACACGAACACGAACAGGCTGCTGCCCATCATGATCGCGGAAATGACCAGCCCAAAAGAAAGCACTACCCCGATGATCGTCGCCAGATCCATAAGGGACCCTCAATTCCTTTTACCTCACGCGGCCCCAAGCGGCCAGACCGCGTTCACGCATTTGATTTCATTTTTTTTCGCGTTCACGGGTCACGGCGAAACCCGCTCCGGGCGATCGCCGAAAATCCGCGTCCCGATCCGCACCATGGTCGCCCCTTCGGCAATGGCCTGGGGAAAGTCATCCGTCGTGCCCATGGAAAGCTCCGGCAACCACAGCCCGGTTTGCCTCTGAACGGCGTCCCGCAACCTCCGAAGCTCACCGAAAAGACGCTGCTTGTGCGCCAAATCCAATTCAAAGGGCGGCAACGCCATCAACCCGCGCAAGGCCAACCCGGACAATCCGCCGACATGCTCCGCCAAAGCCGGAAGCCCTCCCGGAGTTACTCCGCCTTTTTGCGGCTCGTCTCCAAGGTTCACCTGGATGAGGACATCCAGCATTTGACTTTTTACTTGGAGTCTTTCATGCAAATCCAAAGCCAACGCCGCATTGTCGAGACCATGAAACAGCATAAAGTTTCCGGGCAGGTATTTGGCCTTATTGCGTTGCAATCTCCCTAAAAAGTGCCATCGCAGGTCCGGACGACGAATTACCCGCTGCTTGGCCAGTGCCTCCTGGACGTAGCTTTCACCGAAGTCGCGCTGTCCCGCTCCGGCCAGGTTCGTCACCGCCGTCGCGGGCTGATACTTGGACACGGCGACGATCCGAACCTCCTCCGGTCTCCGACCATGGCGCACGGCGAGTTCGGCGACCAATTGCCGGGTTCGCGCATACCGCTCACTCAAATCCGCGGCAAGCCCCTCGCCGTCATGGGCATCCACTTCCGTCGTCACACTCATCCCCCTTCCTGACTCCTGACTCATCTCAAACGCCCACCTTGAATCGTTCATCCGCGCGGGTCAATACATGCGCTGAAAATCACCCCAGTGGGCCTTGTGCTGGGCCGACCTTTGGAGTTAGAAAACCATGTTTCACGAGTCGCTTCCGAGCCATCGAGGTCCGCTATTCCCTTTTTCAGGAGAAGTCATGCATATCGCCAAAAAAATTCGCTCCATTCCCCCGTCGGCCACCCTGGCGGTGAACGCCAAGGCTCAGGAATTGACGGCCCAAGGAAAAAAAATCATCAGCCTGGCCGTCGGCGAGCCGGACTTTCCCACCCCAGAGCATGTCCGCCAAGCGGCCAAGGATGCCCTGGACGAGGGATTCACCCGCTATACCCCGGTACCCGGCATTCCGGCCCTGCGCAAGACCGTGGCCGCCTACTTCGCCGGGATCGCCGGCCAGGACGAGCTGCCCGCCGAGGCGACCATGATCTGCAACGGCGGCAAGCATGCCCTGTACAACCTGTTCCAGGCCCTGCTGGAACCCGGCGATCCGGTGCTGATTCCCGCGCCCTACTGGGTCAGTTACCCACCCATGGTCCTGCTGGCCGAAGGCAAGCCCGCCATCATCCCCTCCACCCCGGAACAGCGCTTTCTGATCACACCGGAGGATCTGGAGCGCCACGCCCCCTCCGGAGCCAGGGTGCTCCTGCTCAATTCCCCCTCCAACCCCACCGGCTGCCACTATTCCCAAGAAGAACTGGACGCCTTGATCGGCTGGGCCCTGGAGCGGGACATCTTCGTTATCTCCGACGAAATCTACGATCAACTGGTCTACCCGCCGGCCGGTCCCAGCAGCGCCGTCTCCTGGTGGGTCAAATTTCCGGACAAAGTCGCGGTGGTTAATGGACTGTCCAAGTCCATGGCCATGACCGGCTGGCGGATCGGCTACGTCCTGGCCCACCCGGACCTGATCAAGGCCATGGTCCGCATCCAGGGGCAGAGCACGTCCAACGTCTGCTCCATCACCCAGAAAGCCGCCCTGGCCGCCCTGACCGGCCCCATGGACAGCCTCCGGGAGATGCGCGTCGCGTTCCAACGCCGCCGGGATCTGGCCCTGGAGAAGATAACCTCCTGGCCCGGAGTGGTCTGTCCAAAACCGGACGGAGCCTTCTACCTGTTCCCTCGCCTGGACGCCCTGTTCACGGCGGATCGGAATGACTCCGCGGCATTGTGCACCTACATCCTGGAACGAGCCGGCGTGGCCCTTGTTCCCGGCGTTGCCTTTGGAGACGATCGCTGCGTGCGCTTCTCTTACGCCCTGGACGACCAAACCCTGATCACGGCCCTGGAATTGGTCCAAAACGCCCTGCTGGACGCGTAATCACCCTTGGGAACCAAGATCACCTTCGGCCCCAGGCCGTTCCAACCCGTCAAATTTCTGTCATGGAGTTCACTGGTCCTGATCCTGGCGGTGAACCTGCTGCTGTCCGTATTCATCGCCAACTCCGCCCGCCAGACCATGCTGGAAAAGAACCAGGAGTTCGCCATTTTATTGGCCGAAAACCTGAACCATCAAATTTTTCAGCGCTTCACCCTGCCCACGGTGATCGGTTTCGGTCGGATCGAGTTGCGTAATCCGGCCCAGTACGAGCGGCTGGACCAGATCGTGCTGTCCACGATTCACAGCTTCCACGTCCTGGAAGTGCGCATCTACGACTTCGACCACCAAATCGCCTACTCCACCAATCAGGAATTGGTGGGCAAAACCGAGGCCGCGGGCAAGGCCGTGCGGCAAGCCCTGGATCCGGGCGTTTCCAGTTTCGAGCTGGTCAGCCGCGTCTCCTCCTGGTGGGCCAGATTCTCCCTTGAACTGGCCCCGGAAAGCTTTGTTTTGCGGACCATCTACCCTTTACGGGCCGAGCGCGGGTTCGACCCGGTGACCGGGCCGGGGCCGATCATGGGCGCGCTGGAATTCACCCAGGACATCACTGAAGACTACGAGGCCGTGCTGCTGTTTCAGTTAATGATCTTGGCCGCCTCCTTCGCCTCGTCCCTGGTGCTCTTTTCCGTGCTCTACCTGTTCATCCGCCGGGCCGCCGGGACCATTGCCAAACGGGCCAAAGAAAAGGAACGGCTGGAGCGGGAACTGCACCAAAATGAAAAACTGGCCAGCATGGGCCGGACCGTGGCCAGCATCGCCCACGAAATCCGCAACCCACTGGGGATCATCCGCAGCACGGCCGAACTGCTCATGAAGCGCTCCCATAACAAGGGAGACGACGCGGACCCGCAGCAGACCCGCCTGCTCAAGGCGATTTTCGACGAGTCGCTACGGCTCTCACAAACCGTGAACGACTTCCTGGACTATGCCCGGCCCAAGGCCCCGAACAAGGCCAACGTCGACCTGTCCCAGGTCCTGGACCAGGTCCTGGCCTTCTGGGAACACGAGATGGCCGAAAAAGGCGTGAAGGTCCACCGTACCGACATGCCAGGGCTGACGGTCAGAGGCGACAAGGACCTGCTTTACCGAGCCGTCTACAACATCCTGGCCAATGCGCTGCAAGCCATGAACGGACCAGGGAACATCCATTTTAGCATACAAAAGGACTCCGCGGGCGTCACGCTGACCATCCGGGACACCGGCCCCGGCATCCCGGCGCAACTCACGGACAAAATCCTGGACCCCTTTTTCACGACCAAGGAAAAGGGCACGGGCCTCGGCCTGTCCATCGTTAACAGCATCCTGCGCAGCCATGGCGCCCTGCTCGAACTGGCCAACCATCCTCAGGGCGGAGCGGAAGTCCGCATGATCTTTCCAGGAAAGGAGAGGTAACATGTCCAATCACGTCCTCGTGCTCGACGACGAACAGAACTATCTGCTGCTGCTGGAAACCCTGCTCGGCGACGAAGGCTATTCCGTCACCGCGCTCCAGGACCCGGAACTGGCCCTGGCTTTTCTCGAAGAGTCCGAAGTGGACGTGATCATCACGGACATGAAGATGCCCAAGATGTCCGGCCAGGACGTGCTGGCCCACGTTCAAAAAAACTACCCGCACATCCCGGTCCTGATCATGACCGCCTACGGGTCCATCGACGCCGCGGTGGTGGCCATGCGTCACGGGGCCTTCGACTACATCACCAAGCCCTTTGCCAACGACGAAATAACCCTCTCCGTGCGCAAGGCCGCCCAGCTGGCCCAAGCCCAGCGCCGTTACAGCCTGCTTTCCGAGAGCCTGGAGCAACGCTACGGCGTGCACCAGATCATCGGTCGGAGCAAGGCCATGCGTCGGGTCCTGGACATGGTGGACCGAGCCGCGCCCAGCAAAAGCACGGTCCTGATCACCGGCGAGTCCGGAACCGGCAAGGAACTCATCGCCAAGGCCATCCATTTCACCTCCCCCCGCAAAAAGGGGGCGTTCATTTCCGTGAACTGCATGGCCCTGAACCCCGGGGTCCTGGAAAGCGAGCTGTTCGGCCATGAAAAAGGCTCCTTCACCGGGGCCGTGGCCCGCAAGCGCGGCCGCTTCGAGCTGGCCCACGGCGGAACGCTGTTTCTGGACGAAATCGGCGAATTGTCTCAGGATTTGCAGGTCAAGCTCCTGCGCGTGCTCCAGGAGCGCAGCTTCGAACGGGTGGGCGGGGCCGAGTCCATCAGCGTGGACATCCGCATCGTCACGGCCACCAACAAAGACTTACAAGCCGCTGTCCAGTCCGGCCAGTTCCGCGAGGACCTCTTCTACCGTCTGAACGTGGTCCAGGTGCCCCTGCCGCCCCTGCGGGAACGCCGGGAGGACATCCCGCTGCTGGCGGCTCATTTCCTGAAAAAATTCTCCGAGGAAAACGCCGGTCACGTCAAAGGCTTTACCGCGGACGTCATCGACTATCTCACGGCCTACGAATGGCCGGGCAATGTCCGCCAACTGGAGAACGTGGTGGAGCGCTGCGTGGTCATGGCCGGGGACGAGATGGTCCGGGTGGACGACCTGCCGCCCGAAATCAAGGACGAGGAAACCCAGTTCAAAAGCGCCGTGGACCTGCTCCCGGCCCGCCTGAACCTGGCCGACACCCTGGAAAAAATCGAAGCCGCCCTGATCCGCCGCGCCCTGGTCCACACCAACTTCGTCCAGGTCAAAACCGCGGACATGCTCGGCATCTCCAAGAGCCTGTTGCAGTACAAGCTGAAAAAGTACAAGTTGACGGGGAATTGAACGAATCGAACGGACGAATGGTCAGCTGAGCATGAAGACGGGATCGCCATACGCGCCGACATGCTCGTCCGCCGTCAAAAGGGTGATCTCCTCGTAACGGGCTTGAGCGATCAAGAGGCGGTCAAACGGATCATTGTGAAGAAGTGGCAAATCGACGGTTGAAGCTGCATGGTCGGCCGAAACGGGTAATTCTATCATCCGGGCTTCTCGAACCGATGCCAGCAACAGACGAGGCGCGACATGAAGCTTGCCCAGCTTGAATTTGATCGCAACCTCCCAAATAGAGGCGACACTGACAAAGCATGTAGCCTCCGCGATCCTTTTGCACGCGGAAACGCTCAGTCGACGATGCCCTGCAAGCCACCAGAGAACGATGTGCGTATCCAGTAGAAACCGCGCCGTCATGATGCATTTCCGCCGTGAGAATTGAACAGGGTCGCAACCTCTTCATCCACTTCGGAAGAAAAAGCCGCATCAAGCTCATCGGCAGAAATGTCCAAAGAGTGATAGCCCGTGGTGCGCTGAGCGGGTTCCGAAATTGGGGTCAGCCTGACAAGGGGTTTGCCGGAGCTGAAAAGCAGGACATGCTCCCCCGCCAACGCGGCCTGCATCAATTGAAAAATCTGTGTATCCCGATCCTCGATATGAACTTCCAGCATAAGCGCCCCCTTTACTCCGAGTGTATGGCGAACCGATCCGAAGTCAACCCAGCTTCCAAAGCAGCCGATCATGACTGATTCCGCGACCCATAGTTCGCGATCCGCGACCCCACCCTCCTCCGTCACTCTGAACGCCGAAGTCAACGGCGTGACGTTCTTCAATCCGGAGAACGGCTACGCCGTGCTTCGGATCAAGGTCCGGGACGAGCCGGGGATCGTGACCGCGGTGGGCAACGTGGTCCAGGTCAAGCCCGGGGAGATGCTCAACCTGACCGGACAGTGGAAGGAGCATCCCAAATATGGACGCCAGTTCCTGATCGAGGCCCTTGAACCGCTGCTGCCGGCCGGGGTCAACGCCATCCGTCGCTACCTGGCCTCCGGACAGCTCAAGGGCGTGGGCCCGACCCTGGCCGAACGGCTGGTCAAGCAGTTCAAAGACAAGACCCTGGACGTCATCGACACGGATCCGGACCAACTCCTGCGGGTGGAGGGCATCGGTCCGTCCAAGTTGAAAAAAATCGTCCAGTCCTGGGAAGAGCAGCACCATGTCCGGGCCTTGATCCTCTTCCTCCAGGAACACGACGTTTCTCCGGCCCTGGCCGCCCGCATCCATCGCCACTACGGTCCCCAGGCCCTGCACAAGGTCCGCGAGAACCCGTATGATCTGGCCTACGAGGTCCACGGCATCGGCTTCAAGACCGCGGACGTCATCGCCCTGAAGTTGGGCTTCGCTCCGGACTGCCGGGAGCGGCTGGAAGCGGCCCTGGTTTTCGCGCTCTTCCAGTTCAGCGAATCCGGACACCTTTTCGCGCCCCTGGACGAGCTGTTGGAAAAAACCTCGGCCCTGCTCGGCGGCACGCCGGCTGAATCCCTGCACGGAGCACTGGAGATTCTCAAGGAACGCAAGCGGGTGATTCTGGAGGAACTCCCGGCCCAGGGACTGGGCACGGTGGTCTACCTGGGCCATTTTCACCGCTGGGAAAAGGAAATCGCCCAACGCCTGCAAGGACTGATCGAGCACCCCACGGGCCTGGACCCCAGGAAACTGCGCGTCGTGCTCCAGCAGCTGGAGGCCCGGCACCGGATCACCCTCTCGCCGCAACAGCGCCAGGCCGTGGAGGACGCCTGCCTGAACAAGGTCTTCATCCTCACCGGCGGACCGGGCACGGGCAAGACCACCATCACCCGGTTCGTGGTCGAGGCCATTACCGAGCTGGGCATCACGGTCAAGCTGGCCGCGCCCACGGGCCGGGCCGCCAAACGTCTCTCCGAGGCCACCCGCGCCCCGGCTTCCACCCTGCACCGCCTCCTTCAGTACGCGCCGGACGGCGGTTTTGCCATCAACGACACCAAAATGCTCAAGACCGGCATGCTGGTGGTGGACGAGGCATCCATGCTCGACTGCCACCTTTTCCTGGCCGTGCTCCGGGCCCTGCCCCTGACCGCGCGGCTGGTCCTGGTGGGGGACGTGAACCAACTCCCATCGGTGGGACCGGGCAACATCCTGGGCGACCTGCTCCAAAGCGGCGCCCTGCCCAGCACCGAACTGACCCACATCTACCGCCAGGCCCAGGAAAGCATGATCGTGGTCAACGCCCACCGCATCAACCAGGGCCAGTTTCCACTCCATTCGCCCAAGGCCGCGCCGGAGGCCGATTTTTTCTGGATTGAACAGGACGACTCAACCCGGGTCCAGGAGATGATCCTGCGGATGGTCTGTGAGCGCATCCCGGCGGGCTACGGCCTGGATCCACGCCAGGACATCCAGGTGCTCACGCCCATGCACAAGGGCGAGGTGGGCACCCAGCAGCTGAACGCCCTGCTCCAGCAACGCCTCAACCCCAAGGGACGAGAATTCGCCGTGGGCTTTCGCAAGCTGCGCGTGGGGGACCGGGTGCTCCAGACGCGCAACAACTACGACAAGGACGTGTTCAACGGCGACCTGGGCTGGATCGCCTCGGTGGACCTGGAAGAAGGCCAGGCCGTGGTGGAGTTCGACGGTCGGGACGTGACCTACGAACTGACCGAAATGGACGAGCTCAACCTGGCCTACGCCGTGAGCGTGCACAAATCCCAGGGCAGCGAGTACCCGGCCGTGGTCATGCCCCTGCTTACCCAGCACTTCCTGCTCCTGCAGCGCAACCTGATCTACACCGGCCTAACCCGGGCTCGTCGTCTGGCCGTGATCCTGGGCGGCAAAAAAGCCCTGGCCATCGGGCTCAAGAATGCGAAGGCGAAGAATCGATATACGGATTTGGCGCGCAGGATTGTGGAGATGATGGGGGGGTAGACTATAGGCTATGGGCGAGGGGCGAGGGGCGATAGGTGATAGGTGATGGGCGAGGGGGGATCTGCAATGAGGGGTGGCAGAGGTTGCAGAGGTTTATGGTGTTTCCTGAGTGTGTGGGTCACTCATAGCTTTCCTCTTACCCATAGCCTCTAGCCCATAGCCTCTAGCCCATAGCCTCTAGCCCATAGCCTCTAGCCCATAGCCTCTAGCCCATAGCCTCTAGCCCATAGCCTCTAGCCCCTAGCCTCTAGCCCCTAGCCTCTAGC
>NZ_PZKN01000046.1 GCF_003046795.1 Desulfonatronum sp. SC1
TATAAAATTAAACGTTTTTTTGACAAAAAAGCAGAGATATCAGTAGGGTCTTACGCAAAGGGCCAGGTTAACATGCAGAAATTATTGCGGAAAAGGCTGGATTTGGCGCGATGCGGTTAAAGTCCTGTTTGAACTTTTTGCAGCGACGCGGCAATTGGGAGTTTTTCAACGGACTGTCAAGGAACTCACTGTGACCGAAGACGATAACAAAGACAAAATTGAGCAGACAGATTTCGACGATAAATCTCTTATCTGGGATGACCTGGAAAGAGAATTGGGTCAATCCGTGCAACTCAATCCACTGCAGGCTGACTCGGATTTTTCTCATGACACGTCTTCCCTGGCGCCCCCCGATACCGTGATCTTGGCAGAGCAGGACGTGAACGATGAAAGTCTGCACCTGGACATGGAAGCATCCGCGCAGGAGTACGAAACCACCCCGTCCCCTTCCTCCGCCCACTTTGAAGACGAAGACCCACAAGAGCCGGACTTTCTCCCCGTGCCCCTGAATTTCACGGTCATCCACGCGACCTCCAACACCGTGGTCCTGGAGCAAGGCCCAACCCTGGCCATGATCCGCAATGACTCGGTCGCCGAACTCGCAACCATTACCAACTGCCCGGACCATTCAGTGTATTTGGCCGATCTGGATCAATCCTTCGGCCTGCAGAACATCACCGGCGACCCAAAATATGCCGCGATCCTGATCCGCAAGGAGTTAGAGGACAAGGGAGAACTGACCACGGAAGGGAAACTTTTCGTGCATGACGTGCGCAAAATCGAATCCACGCAGAGCGTTGTCCTGTACAGTATTTTTCCCCGCCAGAAATATATGGGCCTTGCCACGGCATACCAGGATCATCCCCTCGGCTTTGTGTTGTATGATCCCGTAGGCCTGCTCTCTGGCCTGTTGCGGACCATGCCGACCAAACAGACCCACGCCCTGGCATTGCGCATGGCAACGTCATTTTTCCTGATGGTTGGAAAACGCGATGAGGTCATGCTGGTCAGGCGCTACATTCTGTTCGGACAAGATGAGCAGTCCCTGACTGAAACCATCCAGGCCATGGACCAGGATTTGACGGAGATACAGGGCAACCTGGGAGTGCAAATCAAGCAACTTGACTGGATCGAAACCCTCTGCGACAGCCTGGACATCCATCTCCCGACGACCCGGGTCCCGGTCTCTCCCTGGCCCGTTGTCCAACTGAAACAAGGCGAACAGGCCGCCTGGTCCGCCTTGCCCGATCTGGCTCACCGCATTCCCGTGCAAACTTCCGTGGGGCCCAGGGAGGAACTGTATCTCAAGCCTCTGGACACGGCCGTAAATTGGCTCCTGGCCGCGGGCATCCTGCTGACACTTGCATTTCTCGTGGGCTCCTTTCTGTACAAGCCCGCTCCAGAGCAACTCCGAGCCAACATGGGCCAGTTGGAGTCCGCCCTGTACCGTGAGCTGGAAACGCTGCACGCCATGGAAGTCCAGTTAGGCAGTCTCGATGCACAAAACTTCCTGTTCATTGCCGAGGCGGTGGAGCAGGCCACTCTGGCGCCGACCATGGGCAAAATGTGGAACATGCTGGCTGAAGCAAAACCTCCCAACCTCTACATGCATGACATGGAACTGCGCTATGAGTCGGACTTGGTCCTGGTCCGGCTGGAAGGCACGTTGAACGAGCCTATTGGCAGAGCTCACGAGGTCTTTGACGCCTATATCGCCAGGATGAAACATATGGGCTTCGCTTTGACCGACCAGAACCTGCTCATCGACCTTAACCAGATCGGCTTTATCCTCCACCTTGAATGGCCGATCATCAGGGGCTGATAATGCGTATTGCCAGGAAGAACAGAATTGTCGGACAATTCTTAATCCTGCTGCTGACTTTGTGTCTGGTCGGATGGTGGGCCTATGAGGTTCGAAGCGGCATGCGTTTTTCCACGTACCCTTCCCTGCCTGAAGCAACGATTGACAGAGTGGAGTTTCCGCCCACGGAACTCAGGAAACGCATTCCTCCCCTGCTGGAGTCCCTGGAACGGCTGCCTGAAAACCAGGTGCTGCTGACCGAACTGGACAGGGCTTTGTTCCTGCCCCCCGAGGTAGTTGTCCCAGATGAGCAGAATTCAATGACCGAGGACAGGCGATTCGAGCCGCCCATCTTGAGCCTGCTCCTGCTCACCGATCAACGCTTCGCCGTGCTGGACGGGCGAGCCTTGCGGGAAGGCAATGTGCTGCAAGACGGACGCATCGTTCGCCGCATTGATCAGCATGGGGTGGTTCTGGAGTGGCCCCCGTCCCGTAGCGCGGTGGGCGGCATAAGCGCCAGGACTGAGCGAGTGCCCTGGACGCCGCCCAGTCGCGTGGAATTGATACGCCCCGCAATGAGGGCCGCGGCCCTGGAAGCTTTGTCGGCATACAGTGTCGCTCCCCAACCAGGCATGCCCGAGACGGTCCAGGAGGAAGCGCCGTGAGGCATGGTCCAGGCGATTTTTCGCACTCAACAGGAGAGCAATTCCCTCCTCTTCAAAACCAAGGCAAAAAAGCATGAAATCCGGACGGCATATTTTCACAATATGTGCTGTGAGCCTTATCTTCACAGTGATTGTGGGCTGTTACGCTCCTCGGGAAGACCGCCTGCAAAGCAACCTCGGCTACGCGGACCTGAACGAGCAGATCGCCCAAGAACAGCGCGATTTCCTGGAGAGCAGGGAGCGCGGGCTGGAAAACCTGGAGCGCAGGGCCGGGCGGCCGCCCCTGGCCATGGAACCTTTTGTTCCGGTGTTCAACCCCCTGGACGAAGTGCCCGTGTCCATCGCCGTACAGAACGAAACCCTGCACAACATCCTTTACGTGGTGGCCCGCAACGCCGGATTGAACCTGATCATCGACCCGGACATCGACCTGGATCATCGGATCACCATCAGCTTCGAAAGCACGCCTTCCTCAATTGTCATCGGCAGGCTGCTGGCCGCCTACGACCTGTCCTGGGAAGTGGAGGACAACGTCCTCGCGGTGCGCCGCTTCCAGGAGAGGGTCTTCAACCTGGGTTTCCTGGACACCAAGGCCGAGTACACCCTGGACGCCGGCGGCGACATCTTCGGCAGCGCCGAAGGCATCGCCGGGATGCAGGGATCCTTTGAACTGCGCTCCCAACTGACGGCCGCAACCTCCATTTATGAGGATATCCTGCAAAACGTCGCGGACATCCTGGAGGAAAGAAGCAGCACCTCGGATTCAGCCTCGGCGGGAGGAGAGAGCGAGGGAACCGCCTTTCCAGGGCACTTCACCCTGGACCCTAACGCCGGAACCCTGTTCGTGCGCACCACGCCGAGGAAGATGCGGGCCGTGGCAGGCATGATATCTCATTTGAAGACAAAAATGTCCCGCCAGGTGATCATCGACGCCCAACTCATGGAAGTCACCCTCAGCGACGGTTTCCAGTTGGGCATTGACTGGAACTTCGTGCAGCACCGCCTGTCGGGCGGTGAAGTCTGGCGTTACGGCTTGGGCATCGTCCCTGATCCAGCCTCCCAGCCTGATCCCGGTTCCGGGTTGGCCACGCTCAGTTTTTCCGGAGGCGGACGCACCTTGTCCGCCACATTGAACGCCCTGGAAACCTTCGGCGGAGTGAAAAGCCTGTCCAACCCGCACATCCGCACCCGGCACGGCCACGCGGCCCTGGTGGTTACCGGCCGCAGCGAGCGTTACCTCAGAGACATCACTCGCGAAGTGGAGGGGGCGGGCACCACCACGCCTGTGACGAGTTATACCACGGAAACAGCCACGGCCTTTGAGGGAGTGATGCTCGGTGTCGTCCCGTATATCGACGACGACGGGGTCGTTGATTTGAGCATCTTCCCCATCTTCAGCGAAATCGACCTTTCCAAGGAAACCCCCATTGGTGAGGACATCCGGCTGACCATGCCCCGTGTGGAAGTACGCAACGTGAGCACCAACGTCCGCGTACGTCACGACGACATGATCATCCTGGGAGGCATGATCTACAAGTCCAGCCGCAAGGAGGACCGTCAGGCTCCGCTTGTCGGCTCCGTGCCCGGACTGGGCTGGCTTTTCAAAAACCGCGCCGACGTGGAGCAGACCCGGGAATTGGTGGTGGTCATGCGCATTCGCGTGGTGGAATAATCCAAGGCCGTGGCCCATGAGCATGATCTATAAAAGCCTGAAGCAAGCGGGCAATCAGGGACAGGAGCGCAAAAGCAAAGCCCGGTTTTTCAATCCGGCAGGCGCGGACCTCAATCAGCGCCGGGTGATCAAGCGTTTTGCCCTGTATGCCCTTATTGTCGTGATTTTTCTCTGGGGGGCCGTGTACTTGCTGCAGACCGAGATGCAGCGGATCGCGGGAATGATCAACGAGCGGGTGGTAGTGGACACGGTGTTCCATGAAGACAGATATACCGATCCATACCAGCAGTCCTGGGGGGAGACGACGTACGATGACGACGAGGAGCACGACTCCCGGCATCTCGACGAGGATGTCCGGCAGCAGCCCGAGGTAGTGATATCCGAGGTCCGGCCTGTTCCGCGCATCATTCCCATGACCGGTCCCCGCTCTGGACCGCCACGCACGACCTCGAGCCCGCCCCTCCCGGAGGTCAGGGCCGCGCCCACGGCCCCCGTATCGACGCCGCCTGTTCAGGAACCGAACAGTTTGGGCCAGGCCACCCTGGACCAAGAACTGCAAAGCCATTTCTTGGCCCAGACCCACAGAAACAACGAACTCCTGGCCCTGGAGCGCCAGACAGTGCATCTTGAACAGTCCACCCTGGAACTGGCCGATGCAATGGAACAGCGTCTGGGCCCCCAGAGCATGCACGCCCTGCGCCTGCGGGGCTACGATGCCCTGAAGGCCGGAGATTTTGACCGGGCTGAAACCATTTTCCGCGAATCCCTGGCCCGCAACCCCAGGGACAAGACCACCCGGATGAACCTTGTCCTGGCGCTCATGGGCCAGGACAAACAGCGGGAAGCCCGCCAGATCCATGACGACCTGGCCAGGGCCTTTCCCTTGGATGAAGATGTCACAAGGTTGAGGAGCATTTTTCAGTAGATCGCTTCCAGCAAATCCCTTGGCCCGAATCAGGACAAAATCATCATGCGCGAAATCAACCACATGCCCAACCCCACCCCCGGCCCACGCTCCAACCAATCCGGCGCGGCCCTGCTCCTGATGGCCCTAATCATCATGGCCATAGCCGCGGCCATGATCCTGCCTCCGGTGCTGGGCAAGCTTGGGCAACTGAACCGGGAGGTGCAGACCAGGAAAGCGCTCGTGGAGGCTCGCGATACGCTGCTGGGGAGGATATTGGTGGCCTGTGACGGAAGCGAAAGCATACCATTCCCTCCAGGTATACAGCGCTGGCGTCCAGTATTAGCTTTTCCTAAGCATCTTCTATTCCCTGAAGAGGAGAGGTTTTGGTTTTCACTAGCACCTCCATTACGCCTAGACCCACCTGATTGCACCACGATATCTGGTCTATTCACCGTCAGGAATAGCAATGGAGCTACCATCGAAAATGATGTGGTTGCCGTAATCCTTGCTCCAGGCAGTGCCTTACCTCACCAAAACCGTAGTCCTAGTGCTAGTTCAGATCAGTATTTCAGCCAAATAAACTCACTAGGTGGACCTAATTTCGTGCAATTTACCGCCGAGGATTCTTCCCATGAGCGGCTTATTTGGATCAGGCAGGCTGACCTCAATTAGTTTTCTACCTTAGTCTTCTACCTTCAGCATACGAAAACGATGAATAAGCAAACCTTTTCTTAAAACTGCCAATGCAAATGGGGAAATATGGCATGATGAACACCCAACGCGGTTTCACCCTGGTTGAAATGGCCATAGTCCTGCTGATCATGGGGCTGGCTATCGGCGGAGGAATCGCTGCCTTCAGCACCCTCTCGGAACGGGCCAACACCGCCAAGGTCAGAAAACAGATGGAGGAAATCACCAACGCCCTGATCGGCTATGCCCAGGTGCATAGTTGCCTACCCTGCGCGGCAGTGCCCACGGGGAGCGACGGCACGGACGGTCGAGGAACAGCTAATCCATGCAACACCCAATGCAGCATCGCGAGATCTTACGGCGTCATCCCCTGGGCCACTCTTGGCGTGAAGGAGACCGACCCCTGGGGTGGACGCTTTTCTTATCGGGTAACGCGTGAGTTTACTGGGAACGCTATTGCCCTCGCCACAAACGGAACCATCACTATAGTGAACGACGCTGGAGACCCCATGGCGGAAGAAGCAGTCGCGGTGATCATCTCCCATGGTCGCAACCAAATTTACGCCTACCTGCCCAGCGGCGCGCAAGTACCCCTACTTCCCGGTATGCCCGATGATCCCAGTGAACGGGAAAACCGCCCGGAGACTAATGATACTTTCGTGGGTCAGGCCTTGAGTAGTAGCGATTTCGACGATCTGGTCACCTGGATCGGCAGTTTTCAACTGAAACGAGCTTTGATCGAGGCCGGACGCTTGCCATGACCGACACGACTCGTGCCCACAAATGTAGACTATCCAACAACACCCTATGGCACTTTTTTTGCTTCCCACACCGTCACTGGACAACACCTCGGCCAGGAAACCAAGCAGCCAGAGTGGCCTGCCCTCTTTCGAGTCAAAAACAAAAACAATTTCAGCCAATTAAAAGAACATTTGCATAGTCTTCCATGTAACTTTTTTCGACACACTCCAAGTAATAATGCAGCCCCTGGCCACGTATTAAAAAAAACCGTAACAACTCAAATCATCAGAGGAAAAATCGGACTGGATAGCGTTCACGCGTCGGCCTTCCCCGGTATGACCGACAAAATAACGACGTGCTACGAGACGTCACTCCGGTGAAAGCCGAAAGCCAGTACAGGAGTGTGACCATGCAATGATAATGCTGAGTAGTTGCCATTTTTATTCAAGACAAGATTTAACATCAATATTTTTAGCGTCTTAACACTTTTTTCAACTTTTTCTTCAGGAGGGTACATCAATGTTGCAATCCAAACACAGTCAATCCGGCTTCACCCTGGTGGAAATCGCCATTGTCCTTGTAATCATCGGGCTCCTGCTGGGCGGCATCCTCAAGGGTCAAGAAATGATTACAAACAGCCGGGTCAAAAATGCAATCAACAACATCCAGGGCGTCACAGCGGCTGTATATGCGTACAACGATCGCTATAGCGCCTTGCCCGGCGATGATCGAAATGCCGCCCCTGCTCGTGGAACAGCCTGGAGTAGCACTACGCCAGGAAATGGCAATGGGATTATCGGCACAGCAACTGGAAATCCCTTCACTACAACTGGCGAGAACTTGACTTTCTGGCAGCACCTCCGTGCCGCCGGTTTTATCACCGGAGATCCGTCCGAAGCTTTCCGCCCGCAAAACGCCTTTGGAGGCCTGATGGGAGTCGCCACCCTCACCACACGGCTAAATAACATGAACTCGCGTTCCCTCTGTTTAAGTCAAGTCCCAGGGCAAGCTGCCGTTAATATCGACAACCAACTCGACGACGGCAGGCCCGATTCCGGAAGTGTCCGATCCACTTTGGGCGCTGCTGGCGCGAATACCAATCCTGGTGCAGCAGCAACCGCGTACAATGAAGATAACGTTTACACAGTCTGCATTGCCTTCTAGTTTTTTCTTTTTTCGGTTCTATTTCAATCAATAATCGAAACATCGTCCGGCGTGGTTCCATTATCCACGCCGGACTTCTTTTTCTTCAGCCCATGAGCCAAGACGTTTTGCAGCCATCATGAGGCTGGATTTCACAGGCAAAACGGAGGTGCCCCTCTGAGAGCTTGCGAAACATCTTCCTTGATCGGCTGGGACGACCGCCTCCACCCTGTTCACCCCAAGGATGAGGGCGCACGACATCCTGACCAAAGACCGCTTCAGCGCCAAATTCCCTATCGACCGAGATCCAGGCACTAACCGCCAAACTTGACACCACCGCCCCGTGCATTAAGGTTCCGAAAATTTTTCGGGAGGTACGACGTGTCACGATTTACGGTTTTTCTTGGTTCCCTGGTTTGCCTGTTCGCCATTGGCGGCTTTATTCTAACGGAAATCGCTGAGGCCCAGAGGATGGGCGGAGGGCGGTCGTTTGGTTCGCGGCCCGGCATCCAACGCCCCGCGCAGCAACCGGCCCAGCCTCAGCAACGCCAAACCCAGCAGCAACAACAAACGCAGCAGTCCGGTCAACAAAGCACCCAACAGGGGCAGCAGTCCACGCAGCAAGGGCGGCAGTCCGCCCAGCAGACTCCGGCGCGATCCGGCATGGGCGGCATGCTCGGCGGGATGTTGGGTGGGATGCTCCTGGGCGGGCTGATTGGCTCTTTGCTCTTCGGAGGCCTGGACGCCTTTTCCGGGATCAATTTCATCGACATCCTGGTCATCGGCGTGATCCTCTTTCTCATCTACCGCTTTGTCCGCTCCCGTCGCCTGGTCGCCCAGCCCGCCGGTGCCGGTCCGATGGCGGGCCAGGGTCCACCGCATGGCGGTGCTGGAGACCGACCTGAGCTGGTTCTGCACAGGAGTTCACCCTCCGCGCCCTCCAGTTCTCCTTCCAATTCGCCTTCCAGTGCATCTGGGGAAAAAAGCGCCTGGGACGCCCTGAACGCGGAGCCTACGGGGACTCCATCCTCCGGAGTTTCGATTCCCGAAGGTTTTGACGTGGACGAATTCATCTCCGGAGCCAAGGCGGCCTACTCCCGCTTGCAGCAGTCCTGGAACAACCGCGACATCGACGACATCCGCAACTTCACGACCCGTGAGGTCTTCGCGGAAATCAAGCGTCAGCAGGCCTCCGCGCCCATGCTGGGACAAACCGAGTTGCTTCAGGTGGACGCCTCCTTGCTCGAAGTCCGGGAAGAGGGCGACGACACGGTTTGCAGCGTCCTGTTCGACGTCCTGCTTCGGGAAGACTCCAGCTCGGCTCAGCCGTCTCAAATTCAGGAAATCTGGCATTTCAGCCGACCTTCGGACGGACAAGGCGTCTGGCTGCTGGAGGGCATTCAGCAGGTTGAGTGACGGCGGCTTCTGGAATCTCGTTTTCCGTTTTTGGGAGCAGTCCCGTAATCCCCATGCCGGGGCCGGGATTGCTCCTTTGTTTTTCAAAACTTATCCCCGCGCGAACATCAACGATGCGTCCCGCGTATTGCCTTTGCCCGTCGACATTCCTATAGTACCTGTTTTCGCCGAGGACAGCGGTGGGATTACAGACGGCTTCCGAAACATTCCCTTGTTTCGTGCTTGGCAGTCGCAACACCGCATCAGTACATATCCACTCAGCGCACCCCGCAATCGGCTTTCATCATTACGGAGGGACCATGGACCAGAAGGATTTGGATTTTTTCGAAAAAATGCTCAAGGACAATATCCAGGACATCAACCAGCGCGGTTCCGATACGTTGGACGACATGACCGACCACCGCGAAGTCTATGCCGATCCCGCTGACAGGGCGACCATGGAAACCGACCGTTCCTTCATGCTGCGCCTGCGAGACCGGGAACGGAAGCTGATTCCCAAAATCCAGGAGGCCCTGGGCCGAATTCAAAACGGAACCTACGGCCTCTGCGAGGACTGCGACGAAGAAATCAGCATCGAGCGGCTCAAGGCCAGGCCGGTGACCACCTTGTGCATCAAATGCAAAAGCGCCAGGGAAGAACAGGAGCAGTTGCGCGGCGATTAGATGGAGGCGCTCCTTTTTCGCGGTCTGGTCGAGGAAATCCGGCCCATGCTGCTGGGCAGACGTCTGGAGCGGATTTACTCTCCTCGTCCTGGCTGGTGGTCCTTTCGGCTCCAGCCCGGAGACCATCCCCGCTTTTTGCTCTTCTCCCATCACCCAGCGGACGCCGCCCTGACCCTCTCTCCCCATGCGCCGGAAAACCCGGCCACCCCCGCTGCCCAGGTGATGCGTTTGCGCAAGCACGTTCAAGGCCTTCGAATTCTGCGTTGCCGGGCGGACTGGGTTCGGCGCCGTCTGACACTTGGCCTGGGCCGCCATGAACAGCAGGCATGGCTCGTTCTGGACGCCCAAAAAGGCGTATATTTGTCCGACCAGCCGGAGCCGGAGCCTCTCGATATTGACTCATGGCCGACGACGGAATCGGACGACGCCTCGGGAGCCGTATCCTGGCCGACCTGGGAACAAATCCGCGACGACGACCAAATCTGGCAAACCCATCCCCACGTCTCCCCCCTGTTGCGCCGCACTGTTCACGCCCTGCCCGAAGACCAAGGACGCTCCCTGCTGAACGCCCTCCGATCCGGCGACACGCCCGATACCTATTTCGTATACAGCGCTCCCCAAGGCGGCAAGTCCTCAAGTACGGCCCGACCGTGGGTCCTCTCGTGGCCTCTTCCTGCGTCCCTGCGCCAGGGACGCGACGAACAGACCAAATCATCGGCCTTTCAGGCCTCGCATCTCCAGGCCGAGGAGATTTTCTTCCCGGATCAAGCCTCGAACGGCACAGCCGCCCCCGCCCCCCGAGAACTCAAACGCATTGCGCGGCTACGTCGCAATCTGGACGCGGATGAGCGCCGACTGAATGAGTACGTTCGTCTCGCGGACCAAGCCGAATTGATTCGTTATCACCTCTACCAGCTTCCGATGAAGCAGCTCACTCCCCATTCCAAGGTCGAACGGCTGACGCTGACAGATCCGAAAGGCGCAAACGTTGACCTGACTTTGGACAAAAGCCTGACCATTCTGGAGAACATGCAGCGCTGGTTTCGGTTGGCCGAGAAAGGGCGGCGTGGGTTGGCTCATGTGCAGACACGGCGTGACCATATCCAATCAAATCCGAATCCGGATACTGCCGGACAAATGGGAGCACGAACCACGCCGTCTTCGGATCATCATCAACTGACTCCGAAAGCCCGAAGTCGCCTCAACGACAAAGGGACCTTGCCCCTGCATCGCTTTTTGAGTAGCGACGGCTTTGTCCTCTTGCGCGGCAAGAACCAAAAGGCCAATCACCACCTCCTGACCAAGGCGGCCAGCCCGTTCGACTACTGGTTTCACGCGGCGGACGGTCCCGGAGCGCATCTGATCCTGAAGCGGGACTCGCCTGGACGGGACGTCCCGGAGCGAACCATGGAGGAAGCCGCCTGCCTAGCCGGACTGGCCAGCCACTTCTCCGGGGCCGCACGGGCCACGATCATCTGTGCCCAGGTCAAATACGTGCGCCCGGTCAAGGGAACGCCGGGCATGGCCGTCGTGGACCGGGTCCTGCGCACCCTGAGCGTGTCGCTGGAGCCGGAACTGGAAACCAGGCTGCGAATCACGGCGTAGACATAGAGTCAAACAGCCTTATATTTCCCTTCACTCTTTTTCCAAACGCTGCCTTCCCAAACGCCCACCATGACGCTTCCCAAGCACCCCGACCCGAGCCTTCTCCCAGGCCTCGACCCCATGCTCCCCGAAACCATGACCGACCAGCATGGCCGAAGCATCAATTATCTGCGACTGAGCATCACCGATCGCTGCAACCTGCGCTGCCTGTACTGCCGCTCGTCCTGCGCGGGCCTGAAAATGCTGCCCCACGACCAGATGCTCAGTTACGAGGAGAGTCTGGAATTGATCGCCGTGGCCTCGGAGCTGAATATTTCCAAAGTCCGCCTGACCGGGGGCGAGCCCTTCATCCGCAAGAATTTCCTAAACTTTCTGGAGCAGATCCTTCAGCATCATCCGCATCTGGACATGCGCCTGACCACCAACGCCACGCTCTTGTCCGGCAAGATCCCGGCGCTCAAGGAAATCGGGGTCCAGGGATTGAACATCTCTCTGGACACCCTGAATCGACAAAAGTTCCAGCGCATCACCGGACGGGACTTTTTTCTTCAGGTCCGCGGAGCCATCGATCAGTGCCTGGAGCACGGCCTGCGGGTCAAGATCAACGTCGTGGCCCTCAAGGGCGTCAACGACGACGAGTTGCCCGACTTCGTTCGGCTGGCGGAACGGCTGCCCTTGGATTTGCGGTTCATTGAGTTCATGCCCATGGGCGAGCAAACCATCTGGACTCCGGATCAGCTCTGGACGGCCGCGGAAATCCTGCGTGAGGCTGGCACCATCGCTCGCCTCGTGCCCGTGGGCGGGCGGGATAAGCGCAAAGGCCCAGCCAGGATGTTTTCCCTGGCTGACGGCAAGGGGCGCATCGGCGTGATTTCCCCCTTGAGTTCCCATTTCTGCGGCCAGTGCAACCGCCTGCGGATTACCCCTGACGGACGGTTGCGCACCTGTCTCTTTTCAGACAAGGAATATCGTCTGCGCCCCATCCTCCGTTCTCCCAAGCTGGGACGGGAGCATCTGCGCCAAGTGATCATCCGGGCCGGCAGGGTCAAACCCATGGGCCACGAACTCCTGGCCGCCCAGGGGCGGGAGCGTTCGGTATGCCGCAAAATCATGTCCGCTATCGGGGGATGAGCCCAAAAAATGTTCCCCAAAGATGACTCAAAAATGACTGTTGAACGCACCTTGGAATTTCAAAGCGCCGCCGAGGCCCAAAAACTGTTCGGACCGCACAACGCCCATTTGCGCCAGCTCGCGGAATTGAGCGGTATCACGGCGGACAGTCGCGGTTCCGTGGCCGTGCTGCGCGGCGAGGACCAGCAGGCGGTGGACCAGGCCGCCAACTGCCTCGTGCAACTGCACGGCCTGCAACGGGCCAATACGTCCATCCAGGCCCAGGATGTGGACCATGCCTGGCGCATCCTGTGCAGCGACCCCCAGGCCGACATCAAGACCGTGTTCAAGGACGTGGTCTACGCCGTCTCCCCCAAGCGCACCATCACGCCCCGGACCGTCAGTCAACGCAGCTACCTGCAGGCCATTCGCGGCAAGGATCTGGTTTTCGGCATCGGCCCGGCAGGCACGGGCAAGACCTACCTGGCCGTGGCCATGGCCGTGGCGGCCCTGACCAAGAAGGAGGTCAAGCGTTTGGTGTTGACCAGGCCGGCCGTTGAGGCCGGAGAAAAGCTCGGATTTTTGCCCGGAGACTTGATGGAGAAGGTCAACCCCTATCTGCGCCCCTTGTACGACGCCCTGCACGACATGCTGGAATTTCGCAAGGTTCAGGAAATGGTGGAAACCGGGGTGATTGAAATCGCTCCACTGGCCTTCATGCGCGGGCGTACGCTCAACGATGCGTTCATCATCCTGGACGAAGCCCAGAACACGACCCAGGAACAGATGAAGATGTTCCTGACCAGGCTGGGCTTCGGCTCCAAGGCCGTGGTCACCGGGGACGTCACCCAGATCGACCTGCCCGTGCACGCCCGGTCCGGACTGATCCAGGCCGAAAAGGTGCTGTCCGGGGTCGCGGGGCTCGAATTCATCCATTTTCATGAGGAAGACGTGATCAGGCACCCGCTGGTGGGCCGGATCGTCCATGCCTATGATCGATTCACACGCCAAGACACCCTCCAAAAAGCCTAGTTCTAAATCCGGGGCTTCCCTTTCTCCCAAGCAGGGAGGAGCGCAGCCGGAAAGCCGGTTCAGCGGCCTGCTGGTGTTCATGGGCGGTATGGTGCTGGTGGCCGTCCTCTCCGGGCTGAGCATCGAGCCCGGAGGAAGGATTTTCGTCGAGGGGGAGATCGCCGGCCACGACGTCACCGCGCCACGGGACCTGCTCATTGAGGACCAGGAATCCACCCGCGCTCGCCGGGAAATGGTAGCCCAAAGCCAGCCGCCGATCTTCGACCTGGCCCAGATGCCCTTTGCTCAAATGGCCCGCAGAATCGTCAGCCTGCTGGACGTGATCGCCTCGGCCACGCCGGAAACCACGCCCCAGGTCCAGAACTTGGTGGCCGAGGAGCTGAACATCCGTATTCCCGCCGGGATGTGGGCCGAATGGAACAGGCAGTCCTTCCAGAACATGGTGGTTCTGGAAGGACTGCCGTGGCTGGAGAATACCTACCAGAAAGGCGTTCTGGCCGACCGCCGGTTCGCCTCGGACATCACCTCGGGAATGATCGTCCGGGATCTGGCCACGGACAACGAACAACTGCACCTCAGCTCCGCTGATTTTCCGGACCTGGACGGCGTGATGCGCGCCCTGGACCTGCACCTGCGGGTCAACCTGAACCTGCCGGTAACCACGCGTCGCGCCGTGGAAGAGCTGTTGGCCCCCCTTCTGCGACCCAACCTGACCCTGAATCAGGAAGCGACCCAGGCCCGGTTGACCAGCGCGGTGCAGGCCGTGGAACCTGTATTCTACCAGATCAAGAAGGGCGAGATCATCGTCCGCAAGGCCGAGCGGGTCACCGCGGAACAGCAGCAAAAAATGCAGGCTTTTTTCGCCGCCCGGGACGGTGGGTACGACTGGGACAGCTTCAGCGGGGTATTGATCATCTCCCTGATCTTCAGCCTGGGCATTTTCAACGCCGCGGCTCCTCCCGGCAGACTGCTGACCACCAAGGACGCTCTGTTGCTGGCCTCGGTGATGCTCACCTTCGCGGCCATGGCCAAGTTCGTGGCCCTGTACCGCTTTCCCCTGAGCCGGGAACTGTTGACCATGACCCCGGACATCTTCGTGTACAGCCTGCCCGTAGCCGGGGCCGCCGGGGTGCTGGCCCTGTTCTTTCCTTTGTTGATCTGTATTTTTTCCGGAGCCCTGCTGGCCTTTCTCTGCACCCAGATGCTTCATGCCGGGTTCGACGTGTTCATGTTCTACCTCGTGGGCACGGTGGGCTGCGCCATGCTTCTGCGCGGCGCCCAGACCAGGACGGACATCCTGCGTGCGGGGCTGCCCCTGCTCGGTCTGCTCCTCGGAACTTGGGCCGCCCTGAACCTTCTGGACTTCCAAAGCTTCTCCTGGTTTGCCGCCGGCGCGGCGTTCAGTGCCGCCGGAGCAATGCTGTCCGTCCTATTGCTTCTGGCCTTCAGCCCTGTGGTGGAATATCTGTTCGGCTACACTTCGCGGTTCAAGCTGTTGGAAATGATGAGCCTGGAACAACCCTTGCTCCAGTCCCTGATGGTCAACGCTCCAGGGACCTACCACCACTGCCTGATCGTGGCCAACATGGCCGAGGCCGGAGCCAAGGCCGTAGGCGGCAATCCTTTGCTGGCCAAGGTCGCTGCCCTGTACCACGACATCGGCAAGATCAAAAATCCGCACTACTTCATCGAGAACCAGTTCGGCTGCGAAAACCGGCATGACAAGCTGGCCCCGTCCATGAGCGCCCTGATCCTGATCTCCCACGTCAAAAAAGGCGCGGAGCTGGCCGCGGAACACAAGCTGGGCACGGAAATCACGGACCTGATCCAGCAACACCACGGAACGCGCCTGATCGTCTATTTTTACCAGAAAGCGCTCAAAATGTGCGAAGAAAAGGGGACAGAGTGCGTCCGGGAGGACGATTTCCGGTATCCGGGCCCCAAGCCGCAGAGCAAGGAAGCCGGGATTATTCTCTTGGCCGACGCCATCGAGGCTTCCAGCCGAACCCTGGTCGACCCCACGCCCAGCCGGGTGCGCAACCATATCCAGAACCAGGTGCGCACCGTGTTCAACGAAGGTCAGTTGGACGAATCGGACCTCAGCCTGAAAGACCTGAACATCCTCAGCGAAACCTTTCAACGCATCCTGACCGGAATTTTCCACCAACGCATCGACTACCCCAAGCCCGGAATCCATGCCGCCCCGACTTCGTCCAAGTCCGAACAGGCGAAAACGCCCCCGCCCCGCCCCGCCCCGGCCCGTTGAACTGAGCCTGTTGCGGGACCCCGAGACCCTGCGCCATCCGGTTCTCCCGTTGAGCCGCTCGGCGCTACGGGATATCGTGACCCGGATTCTGGACGTCGCGGACCCTCCCGGAGATCATTCCGGCACTTTCGGCCAACCAGTATTGGAAGTGCGGATTACTTCGGATAGGGGAATCATGGACCTGCACCAAAGGCACCTGGGCGGAGCGGGCCCGACCAATGTGCTCAGCTTTCCGGCGGAATCGCCCCCGACCTCCGAGCCTGATCCGAACGCGGTCCGCGGCTCCATCGTCATCAGCGCGGACGCGGTGCTCCGGGAGGCCTTCCTCTACGGCCAGGACCCGCGAGACCACTTCATCCGCCTGCTGACCCACGCCCTGCTCCATCTGGCCGACTTCGATCACGGCGAAATCATGGACGACCTGACCGAACAGGTGGTGGAGCACTTGCGCGAGCCCACGCCCGACAACCGTGAACCCTGAACCGTGAACCTCTGAACCCACCACCCCCATGCGCATCGCCCTGCTTCAAAACAACTACACCGTCGGCGACCTGGACGGAAACGCCCGTAAAATCGCCGACGCCGTCCGCACCGCGGCCCGGCAAAACGCGGCCCTGTGCGTCACCTCGGAACTGTCCCTGCTGGGCTACCCGCCCCGGGACCTGCTGCTGAACAAGGGATTCATCGAAACCAGTTGGGCCGTGCTCCGCGCCCTGGGCCGGGATTTGGACGACGCTCCGCCGACGCTTGTGGGGCTGGCCGAGCCCAACGCCTCCGGCCAGGGCCGCCCGCTCTGGAACTGCGCGGCCCTGCTGCGCGGCGGCGAAATCCAAGGCGTCTTCCACAAGACCCTCCTGCCCACGTACGATGTCTTTGACGAGGACCGCTATTTCGAGCCCTTCGACGCCCCGGGCTGGTTCGAGTTGGATGAATGGCGGATCGGAGTGACCATCTGCGAGGACATCTGGAACGACAAGGACTTCTGGACGTCGCGGCGCTACCGGGCGGACCCGGTGCAGCGGCTGGCCGAGCAGCGCGTCCACTGCATCGTCAACCTTTCCGCGTCTCCGTTCCACCTGGACAAACACTGCTTCCGACTGCGCATGCTGGGGGAGATGGCCGCCAAGCACCGCCTGCCCCTGGTCTACGTCAACCAAGTGGGCGGCAATGACGACCTGATCTTCGACGGACGCGGCTGCGCCTTCGACTCCAAAGGCGGGCAAATCGCCGCTGCCGCGGCCTTTGCCGAAGACCTGGTGGTGGTAAACATTGAAATGGGGACGGTCGGTGCCGCGCCTCGGCGAGCCGACCGTCTGGCGGTTACCGTTGCCAGGGATCTGGGACCGACGGCACCCGCCGCCATGGCGGCGTCAACTGGCGATGGCTCCCGGGAAGAGGAAATCTGGAACGCCCTGGTCCTGGGCGTTCGGGACTACCTCCACAAGATCGGCTTCAGCAAGGCCCTGCTGGGCCTGTCCGGCGGGATCGACTCGGCCCTGACCGCGGCCATTGCCGCCGAGGCCCTGGGGCGGGAAAACGTCCTGGCCGTGCTCTTGCCCTCGCCCTACACCAGCCGGGCCAGCATCGACGACGCCGTGACCCTGGCCGCCAACCTCGGCATCAACCACCTCACCCTGCCTATCATGGACCTGATGCGGGGCTTCGACCACGCCCTGGAACAGGCCTTCGCCGGGTACGAGGCGGACGTGACCGAGGAGAACATCCAGGCCCGGATCCGGGGGAACCTGCTGATGGCCCTGTCCAACAAGTACCGGGCCATGCTGCTGACCACGGGGAACAAGTCCGAACTGGCCGTGGGCTACTGCACCATGTACGGGGACATGGCCGGGGGCCTGGCGGTCATCGCCGACGTGCCCAAGACCCTGGTCTACGCCACGTCTCGCTGGCTGAACAACCGTCGCGGCCCCGTGATCCCGGAGCGCATCCTGACCCGCCCACCCACGGCGGAGCTGCGCCCGAACCAGACCGACCAGGACAGCCTGCCGGAATACGACGTCCTGGACGCCATCCTGGAACGCGTGGTTCAACTGCACCGCTCCAGCGAGGAAATCATCCGCGAAGGCTTCGCCCCGGAGGACGTCCACCGGGTGGTCGGGCTGATCAAGAACGCGGAATTCAAACGCCGCCAGGCCGCGCCCGGCCTGAAGATCACCGACGTGGCCTTCGGCTCCGGCTGGCGCATGCCCATCGCGGCCCGCTGGCCGATTTAGACAAAGGAGAACGTTTGCATCAGGAACTTAAGCCGGTGGCTCAGGGCATCAGCCGCCATCTGCTGGGCAAGGAGCGCGAAATCAGGCTGGCCCTGGCCTGTCTACTGGCCAAGGGGCATTTGCTGATCGAGGACATTCCCGGGGTGGGCAAAACCACGCTGGCCGAGGCCATGGCCCGGGTCCTGGGGCTGGACATGCAGCGCATCCAGTTCACCAGTGACCTCCTGCCCGCGGACATCCTCGGCGTCTCGGTCTACGACCGCAAGGAGCAGACCTTCAGCTTCCACCCAGGACCGATCTTTTCCCAGGTCATCCTGGCCGATGAGATCAACCGGGCCACGCCCAAAACCCAAAGCGCCCTGCTGGAAGCCATGGAAGAGGGCCAGGTGACCATGGACGGCCGGACCAGGGCCTTGCCCCAGCCGTTTTTCGTCATCGCCACTCAGAACCCGCTGCACCAGATCGGCACCTACCCCTTGCCCGAGTCCCAACTGGACCGCTTCCTGATGCGCATCAGCCTGGGCTACCCGGACGCGGCCACGGAGCGGGAGCTCCTGCGCATCGGCGATACCCGCGAAGCCCTGCGCGCAGCCCCGGCCGTGCTTCGGCCGGAACGGTTGCTGGAACTGCAACAAGCCGTCCTGGATGTCCATGTCTCCGACGCCCTTCTGGACTATGTCCAAGCCCTGCTCCTGACTTCGCGCCGATCAGCGACCTTCCAGACCGGCCTCTCCCCCCGGGCCGGACGCGCCCTGCTCCACGGAGCCCAGGCCTGGGCCTTCCTGGAAGGCCAAACCATGGTCCTTCCCGAACACGTCCAAGCCGTCCTCCCCGCTGTCACCAACCACCGCCTCCAATCCTCCTTCCTCCCCGCCATCGGCTCCACCGAGCAAACCTCGGAAGAAACAGCCACGAATCCCGCCGCCACCCTCCTCAAAACCCCGCTGCCCCATCCGTGAAGTAAAAGAGGGCTGAGACCTCTCCCTTCCCCTCACCCCCATACTCTGCCGTAGCTTGCCCCTGCCCGAGCCCAGTCCACTTCCATGCCCCGTTCGATTTCCCGCATGCATTGCACGCACATCCTGGCAGCGGGGTGAACATCAAGGCGGCGCATGTCGATGGCCTCGCCGCAGGATTCGCAGGATCCGTAGTCTCCGAGGTCCATGCGGTGAAAAGCCAAGAGGATCTCGCGTTTCAGGCGGCGTTCCCGATCCGCCTGCAGGAGCAACATTCGCCTTTCGGCCTCCAGAGTGGCCCGATCATTGTCATCCGCGCAGGATGGAACGACATCCCGGATGGCGCTGTTGATCCGGTCCACGTTGGCCGTGGTTTCAGCCAGGAGTTCTTCCAGGCTGCGACGAAACGAATCCAGTTGTTCATGGGTCATGTTCAGATCTCCTTATGATGTATTGGAGTGACGCCACTGATTCCACCCTACGCCGGTTCAATCGGCTCGGCAGGCTGCTTCGGCCCTTTCTTCCGACGCAGACGCAACCAGATCAACAGCGCCAGCATCACCGGCAGGCCGACCATGCCCCCGGGCTGAACCTTGGTCTTCAGGATGTGCTCCCATTCCGGAATATAGGTGAACACCTCCCGAGGGCCGCCCTCCGCGCCCATGAACCGCCAGAAGCCGTCATCACCGCGCACGAAGCGCATTGTGTCCAAAAACCGCTCATTGCCGCGCATGTCCAGGACCTCAAATGTGGCCTCGGCTTCCCGGCCCATAAGGCGCAGCTCCATCACGTCATCCATGGCGTAGAACCGTCCCCTGTACGGCTCATGAACGCCCTTGTACTTCTCCTGATTCACGTAAGGTTCGATGAAAAAGGCAAAGTCGTCGTACGTCGGCTTTGCCTTGTCCAACATCACCCGCACAAGGCCTTCGGTGCTGTGCCCCCAAGCTTGCCCGACGCCCCCCACCCAAATTGCCACCACCAAGGCAAGAATCAGCCAGATACGTGTTTTGCGATTAGAAAGAATTACGTTTGCTTTTTCAGTCATGGGACCTCCGTGTTTTGGTTCGTCGTTCTTCGTTCGTCGTTCAGACGGAAAACCGTGAATCCAAATATCCAAGAACAAAGAACGAGGAACGGGGAAACGTTATTTTGTTCATTGTTCTTCGTTCGTCGCCGGAAACCGAGCCAAGGCCTGCCCACCCGATCTAGCGCGAAGCATTCCCCTCCTGGGAGGGGCCAGGGGTGGGTTGGCTTTGCAACGAAGAACGAAGAGCAAAGAACAGAACAACATCCCTTCCCCCCTCAGCCCTCTCTTTCCTCTTCCATCCTTTCTCTGAACCGCTCCGCCGCTTCCGGGTCGATCTCGACGCCGTGCTTTTCGCGCAGGTGTTCGTAGGCTTCGCGCCAAGCCTGGCGATAGCGTGAGTAGAGGACGTCGTTGCGGATGTATTCCTTGCGGTGTTCGAAGTCCTGGGTCCGGTTCGTACGCGCCTCTTCCAGGCACAGCACCGCGAAGCGATCCTCGTGCATCACCACCGGGCCGCATTCTCCGGTTTCCAGAGAGAGAAGGGTCTGCGCCCATACGCCCGGAAAACGTTCCAACGGCATCGGGTCCAGGGTCAGCACTTCCACGCCCGGCAGGACGTCAGCCTCCGCGTCCAGGGCAGCGCGACCGTCCGCGGCTCCCAGGAGTCCGGCCTCGCCTTCATCCAAGGTGTGGAACACGGTTGCCGCATAGATGTCCGGCAAGCCGTACATCCCGATGTTTTCCTCATAAAAGGTCCTGACATCCTCGTCCGTGATGCTCTCCCTCGGTATTTCGGCGATCAGATCCGGCTGCATCGTACGCATCAGCAGTTCGGCCTGAAACTGATGCACGGCCTGCCGGAATTCCGCCAACACCGTGAAACCCTGGTCATGGGCCTCGCGGATCAGCGATTCCATATTTTGAACATGCTCCAGCACATATTCGGGCGTGACCCGTCCGGCGTGTTCCTTGGCCTCGCCCATCCGTCGCGCGTAGGCCAATAAAAACGAGTCATCCATCCGTTCCGGGGAGACTTTATCCCCCGCTTTCACCCCGCCTCCCGTCCGATGCGCAACCTCCACTTCCTGGCATCCGACTAATATAGCGAAGATAAAAATAATGAAAAGCAATCTCGATAACGTGTTGCGTAGAATCGACATATGAACTCCTTATGTAATGTTCGTTGTTCTTGGTTCTTGGTTCTTCGCCGGATAGCGTCGGAAATGCGCAAGTTGAGTGAAGGCCTGAATCCGCAGGGTACCGCGGACCATTCCCCTCCTGGGAGGGGCCAGGGGTGGGTTCCTTCAGGTCTCAGGTTTCAGCCCTCAGCCCTATCTCTCCCCCTTCCCTCACACCGACCCGGCATACATGGCCAGCATCCCGGAAATCAGCCCGTAGACCACCACGCCCACCACGCCGCCCAGGGTCAGGATCAGGGCCGGTTCGACCATGGCGCTCATTCGGGCGATCTTATCCTCCAGCAGCTTTTCATGCACCTCGGCCACGGTGAGCATGGACTCGCTCATCAGTCCGGAATGCTCCCCGATATTGGCCAGGGACATGGTGATGGGCGTGAAGGCCCAGCCGTCCTTGAGGGTGACGGAAAGCGGCTCTCCGGCCATGACCCGATCCACGGTCCTGTCCAGGAACGCGTTCACGGCCGTGTTCGAGATGGTCGCGCTGGTGGCCCGCAGGGCTTCCACCATGGGTATCCGGCTCTCCAGAAGCAGGCTGAAGGTTCGGGAAAAAGAGACCACCACGCCCAGGCGGATGATCGGGCCGACCACGGGCAGATAGACCTTGTACCGATCCAGATAGTATCGAGTCAGGGGCACGGCGTGCATCACGGCCAAGGCCCCGATTCCGGCCCCCAGCCCCATAAGCATGTTCAGCCCGTTGTCCTGCAAAAAAGCCGTGGTATCCATCAAGAACTGGGTCACGGGCGGCAGTTTGCCCTGAATCAGCCCCATGAACCGGGGAATCACGAACAGTACCATGAACACCACCACGCCAACGCCCACAACGAGCACGATGCCCGGATAAAAGAAGGACATCATCAGCTTTTTGCGCAAGTTGGACCGGCGTTCAATATAGTCGGCAATGCGCTGGAAGACGGTATCCAGGATGCCCCCCATCTCTCCGGCCCGGACCAGATTCACCATCATCGGCGAAAACACACGCGGATGGTGGGCCAGGGCATCGGAAAGCGGCGAGCCGCCCTCGACCCTGGACAGAACCTCGGCCAGCACGGCCTTGACGTTCATCCGGTCGGTCTGGTCGTGCAGAATGCGGATGGCCTGGGTCACCGTGACCTCGGACTTGACCAGCGTGGCCAGCATCCGGAACAGAAGCACCTTGTCCTTGGTGGTCACGGGCAGAAACCGTGTAGGCGAAATCGCCCCAAAGCCCCCGCC